>JAZGFQ010000051.1:0-5809 GCA_036479635.1 Arenicellales bacterium | reverse complement strand
CCCGCACAACAAAAGGAACTAGACGGGCTTGATGTTGAAGCGGCCAAGCTTAGATTTTATGAGCTGTGGACGCAAAAAGAAGCGCGCTATAAGGCGATTGAAGAGGCTGATCAACGAGGGGCGATGATTTCAACTGCGCCTTGGCCTTTGTGCGGGCATTCAGTTGAGAATTATTATTTTGATGGGTATTGTGCTGCCGTCGTAGCTAAAAAGAACGTACAACGCTTTAAGCATTTTGAGGCGAATCCGTTTGGCGAAATAAAGCCGCTTAAATTTACGTAGACGTTGCTTGTGAGTGCGCTCGAAAATTTATATAATTAAAAATAATTTATCTATAGATTTTAATAATGAGCATAAGTCAGCCACAAGAAATCAGCCCTAAAAATGTTAAGGTTCGCCTAGACAGCGAGCCCAGCGCGTTACTGATTGATATCCGCTCTGGCATGGAGTTTTTATTCGTCGGTCACCCTAAAGGTGCGGTAAACATTGCTTGGATAGATGAGCCTGATTGGGTGGTGAACCCAAATTTTACGGCTGAAATTCGCAAACTCATGTTGGGCGGGGTGTCGGGGAAATCTTCGGGTGAGGGCGTGTCGATTATTCTAATTTGCCGCAGTGGAAAACGCTCAATGGAAGCAGGCGCTCAGTTACTGGATGATGGGTTGCAGAACGTGTACTCAGTTGAGGGCGGTTTTGAAGGGGATCTAAATGATGCGCATCAGCGCAGTGTGGTGAATGGTTGGCGTTTTGAAGGTTTACCTTGGGCTCAGTGTTAACTATTGGCAACATCTTCAACGAAGATATCGGGCACCTTGAGTGCATTGTTTCAAATCATCAATTAATAGAGACGCCCTTAAGCTAAGTAGCCTTATTTAGTGGGCTTCTTAGCTCTGAATTGATCTTTACATCGAGCAAGCCCATGTGTACTGTTCGGGTGTTTTTATATTGACCTTCTAGAGGCACCTTTTGGACAAGCTCATCATTACTGGCCCATGCAATATTGCAGGCGATGTTAAAATTTCTGGCGCAAAAAATGCAGCCCTTCCGCTCATTTTTGCTGCCTTATTATCAGAAGAACCTTTAAAGTTAAATAATATCCCACATCTCCAAGATGTGACGACGGCCATCGCTTTGCTTGGGCGCTTAGGCGTGAGCCTTGAGCTTAACGAGCATTTATCGATGAGTATTCAAGCGCAAGAGATTTCAAGCTTCCGTGCGCCATATGAATTGGTAAAAACCATGCGCGCCTCGATTTTAGTGCTAGGCCCGATGCTGGCAAGACTAGGCAAGGCAGAAGTGTCTTTGCCGGGCGGCTGCGCGATTGGCTCACGGCCAGTGAATTTACACATTAAGGGCTTAGAGGCGATGGGCGCTACAATCATCATCGAAGATGGTTATATCAAAGCCAAGGTTGCAGATGGTTCGGCTCGTTTAAAAGGCGCGCGCATTTTTATGGATTTAGTCTCGGTGACGGGCACAGAAAACATCATGATGGCCGCTACCTTAGCCGAGGGTATCACGGTGATTGAAAACGCCGCGCGTGAGCCTGAAATTACAGATCTAGCCGATTGTTTAATGGCGATGGGTGCAAAAATTACCGGTGCAGGCAGTTCTGAAATCACCATTGAAGGCGTGAAAAAATTACACGCCGCAGAACATAGTGTGATTCCAGACCGCATTGAAGCCGGTACTTTTTTAGTCGCGGCGGCAGCGGCGAGAGGTAGCGTTAGGGTTAACCATGTGAACCCTGGGCATTTAGATTCAGTGCTGAAAAAACTGGAAGAAGCAGGCGCAAGTTTAACCATCGGAGAGGATTTCATTGAGCTTGATATGCAAGGCCGCCGTCCTAAAGCGGTGTCGATTGATACCGCGCCTTACCCCGCTTTCCCGACGGATATGCAGGCACAATTTATTTTGCTCAATAGTGTGGCAGAAGGCAGTGCTTGCGTAACGGAAAATATATTTGAAAACCGTTTTATGCACGTGCAAGAATTGCAGCGCATGGGCGCAAATATTGAGCTAAAAGGCAATACTGCCATTGTGCAGGGCGTTGAGAAATTAACCGGCGCACCTGTCATGGCCACTGATTTACGTGCCTCTGCAAGTTTGGTGATTGCAGGCTTGATTGCACATGGCCAAACGGTGATTGATCGAATCTATCATGTGGATCGTGGCTATGATTGTATCGAAGAGAAATGCGCACAATTAGGCGGCGAAATTCAGCGTGTCTCAGGCAGACAATATCAGAAAATGCTAGATGAGAGACAGGCGTAACGCACAAGACTATGAAACTACTTAACACTCAAGACGCTGATTTCCAAGCTCAGCTAGATGCATTATTAGACCGCGACACACCTGAAGATCGTGAAGTTGAAAAGGTGGTGCGAAACATCATTGATCGTATTCGCAGTGAAGGTGATGTCGCTTTACTTGAATATACTGAGCGCTTTGATCAGTTATCGTTAGATTCAGCCAGCGCCTTAGAAATTAAAGCCCCTGCTTTACGCGCAGCGTATGAAAGTTTAGCGCCTGATATTCAAAATGCGTTGGCCGAAGCGGCCGATAGAATTCGTGATTATCACGACCAAGAAGTAAGCCAATCATGGGCGATGACCGAACCTGATGGCACGCGCTTAGGGCAAATTATCCGCCCATTAGACAGTGTTGGGGTGTATGTGCCTGGTGGTAAAGCGGCTTATCCTTCATCCGTTTTGATGACGGTGATCCCTGCAAAGGTGGCGGGCGTAGAAGAGATTATCATGGTGGTGCCAACGCCAAACGGTGAGGTGAATCCTGCAGTATTGGCCGCGGCGCATATTGTTGGCGTAGATCGCGTGTTCAGCATTGGCGGTGCGCAAGCCGTGGCAGCGCTTGCTTATGGTACTGATACCATCCCCAGCGTAGATAAAATCGTGGGCCCAGGCAATATTTATGTCGCCACCGCTAAGCGCATGGTGTTTGGCAAAGTGGGCATAGACATGATTGCTGGGCCGTCTGAAGTGGCCATTATCGCGGATGATTCCGCCAATGCTGATTGGGCAGCAATGGATTTATTTGCCCAAGCTGAGCATGATGAATTGGCGCAATCTATTTTGATGACGCACTCGCAAGCCTTTGCAGATAAAGTGCTTTTAGCCATTGATCGCTTGTTGCCCGAGATGGAACGTAAAGCCATCATCGAAAAAGCACTTAAAGGGTATGGCGCGATTATCGTCACCGAATCTTGGCAGGCATCCGTTGAAGTTTCAAACCGCATTGCACCAGAGCATTTAGAATTAATGCTGGATAATGTCGATGAGGTGATTCCATTTATTCGCCATGCAGGCGCTATTTTTGCAGGGCAATACAGCGCAGAATCTTTAGGTGATTATTGCGCAGGGCCGAACCATGTATTGCCCACCGCAGGCACTGCGCGCTTTAGCTCACCGCTGGGTGTGTATGATTATCAAAAGCGCTCTAGCTTGATTCAAGCCTCAAAAGAAGGGGCGGATAAAATTGCGCGCATTGCCTCAACCTTAGCAAGATGTGAAGGCTTAACAGGGCATGCGAGATCGGCAGAATATCGGATCCTTCCTAAATAAAGGCTGCGCAAACGATGCCCGAGAAACCTAAAATATTAGGGCTGAAAACTGTTGCCCAAACTAAAATTTTTCGCATTGAAGCGGTTGATCTAGAGTTTTCCAACGGCGCACGCTGCGAATTTGAACGCATTAACAGTGGCAATCTCGGTGCGGTGATGGTGTTAGCTATTTTGGATGATACCTTGGTGATGGTTCGGGAATATGCCGTTGGTTCAGAGCAATATGAGTTGGGCTTGGTCAAGGGTTTGATTGATGAAGGCGAAAGCCCTGAGGTCGCGGCTAATCGCGAATGCATGGAAGAAATTGGCTTTGGCGTAGAAGCCATTCAAATGGTCAGAAAAACCAACCTGATTCCACATTATAACTGCGCGGTGAGTTATTTGATGTTGGCAGAAGGTTTGTATCCAAAAACAGCTAAAGGAGATGAGCCAGAAGCATTAGAGAAAGTGCTTTGGCCCTTGGCTAGATTAGATGAATTACTCACTCACCCTGAGATAACGGACGTACGAACCTTGTACGCCATTTACTGGTTAAAAGAACACTTAAAAGAGATCTCTGCATAATTCAAGCACAAGATAAAATGGCTAATAATTCCACTACCCTCACAAAAAAATCGCTGAATAGCTCGCTATTAAGCTCATTTTTCGTCAGAATATTGGCAATATTATCTCATTTTCCTTTTGCACTTGCGTTATACAGAGGTCTCTTAAAAACATGAATAACAAAATTGAGATAGAGCAGATTTGTGATATTGCGCGCGCAGCTGGCAAAGCCATTTTAGACATTTACGATACCGGTTTTGATGTTGATCGAGATGTGGAAATAAAAGGGGATGGTTCACCGCTGACCATCGCAGACCAAGCCGCAGATAAGTTGATCGGCGAGGCATTAAGTGCTTTAACGCCCGATATTCCCGTGTTATCGGAAGAAACTTTTCATCAAGTAGGGGATACACGTTTAGCATGGCCAACGTATTGGTTAGTTGATCCGCTCGATGGCACTAAGGAATTTGTGAAACGTAATGGTGAGTTCACGGTGAATATTGCGCTGATCGAAAAGGGTAAGCCTATTGTGGGCGTGGTCTATGCCCCTGTGCTAAAAACTTTATATTTCGGCGTGGCTGATGGCGTTGCGTTTAAGCAATTAGACGGCGAGGCCGTGCAGCGCATCCAAACGCGGAAATTAAATTTTGATCAAGTCGATATTGTTGCTAGTCGCTCGCACTTAAGTGATGAGGTGAAGCAATTTGCAGATTCTTTTAACGCGCAAGCTAAATCAATTGAGCTGATCTCTATGGGTAGTTCATTAAAGCTGTGTTTGGTCGCCGAAGGTAAGGCAGATTTTTATCCACGCTTAGGGCTAACCTCAGAATGGGATACTGCCGCTGCGCAATGTGTGGTTGAAGCGGCGGGTGGCGTGGTGGTAGATTGTGATGCTATGCCGTTAAAATATACTAAGGCAGATATCTTAAACCCTTGGTTTTTGGTCGTAGCGGATCCAACCGTGGTGTGTGATTGCGAAGGCTTAATCCCCGTTTAGTCTGAGGTATTTTTCGAACGGCGAGAGGATTTAAGCCGTTTTAGCCAAAGTAAAATAGAAAGATAACCGCGCCGCGCCCACCTAAAATCGGGCGATAACACCAATAAGCCCAGTGGGATCATCCAGATACCTAAGATCGGCAAGAACCACAGTAAGCCGCCGATTATCAATGATAGACCGATGAGCCAGCGTAAAGAAAAATGCATTTCTTTAACGCGTTTATTGAGTTTTTGAAGTTTATGGTGCATGAACGAGACAATAATTATTAATTTTCTAGGCGGTGCTTGTAATACAATATCGGGCATCGAAAATGAATTACAAGCGTATGCTTAAATTTACCAAAATGCACGGCTTAGGCAATGACTTTATGGTCATCGATGGCATTCGTCAAAAATTTGAGTTATCTGCTGCGCGTTTGACGGAATTATCGAATCGAAAAACGGGCATTGGTTTTGATCAATTATTATTAGTTGAAAAAGCGGAACAAGCAGACGCCGCCTTTAAATATCGTATTTTTAATGCCGATGGCTCTGAGGTGAGCCAATGCGGTAATGGGGCACGTTGTTTTGCAAAATTTGTTAAAGAACAGGGCTTGATTGATCAAGATGAATTCTGGGTTGAAACCAATGCTGGGCGCATTAAGCTGATCATTCAAGCCGATGGCCAAGTGCGTGTGAACATGGGGGTGC
>JAZGFQ010000050.1:0-17530 GCA_036479635.1 Arenicellales bacterium | reverse complement strand
TCACATGGCTAAATCCAAACCTCGGGTCAATTTTATTCGCCAGATCATCGATAATGATCTTAAAAAAGGCGTGTATACTCAAATCCACACCCGATTCCCACCTGAGCCCAATGGCTATTTGCATATCGGCCATGCAAAATCTATTTGTCTGAACTTTGGCATTGCAGACCATTTCACCGGCACTTGCAACCTTCGCTTTGACGACACCAACCCAGAGAAAGAAGACCAGCTATTTGTTGAGGCGATTCAAGCAGATGTAAAATGGTTGGGCTTTGATTGGGCTGATAATTTATTTCATTCTTCAGATTATTTCGACCAACTTTACGCCTACGCGATTGAACTGATTGAAAAAGACTTAGCGTATGTTGATAGCCAAGATGCTGAGACCATGCGCACCAACCGCGGCACCTTGAAAGAGGTGGGCGTTGATAGCCCATATCGAAACCGCACGATTGAAGAGAATTTAACCTTATTTGCCGAAATGAAAGCGGGTAAGCACGCCAACGGCACGCATATCTTACGCGCTAAAATCGACATGGCGGCGCCCAATATTAATTTGCGCGACCCAGCGATTTACCGCATCAAACACACTGCACATCAACGCACGGGCGATGATTGGTGCATTTACCCGATGTACGATTACACGCACTGTATTTCTGATGCACTCGAAGGCATTACCCATTCTCTTTGTACCTTAGAATTTGAAGACCATCGGCCTTTATACGATTGGTTTTTAGATCATATCAGCATCGATACACACCCCAAGCAAATTGAGTTCTCACGCTTAAACCTTGATTACACCGTGATGAGCAAACGCTTGCTGACGCAAATGGTGGATGACGGCCACGTTTCTGGCTGGGATGATCCGCGTATGCCAACCATCTCAGGCTTAAAACGCCGTGGTTATACCGCTGCCTCTATTCGTGAATTTGCTAACCGTATTGGCATCACTAAGAAACCCAACATTATTGAGTTCTCTTCACTTGAAGCGTGTATTCGAGATGAGCTAGAAAGCAGTGCACCGCGCGCAATGGCAGTGCTAGACCCACTAAAAGTCACCATTACCAATTACTCCGATAATGGTGAGCATGAATTGCTCACCGCTCAAAACCACCCCAAAGACCCAGAAATGGGTACGCGCGAAGTGCCTTTTTCTCGCACACTTTACATCGAGCAAGATGATTTCATGCTGGAACCCACTGAGCAGTTCTTTCGCTTAGCGCCTGGTCGTGAAGTGCGCCTACGCTATGCATATTATTTGACCTGCAATGAGGTGATTACCAACGAGGCAGGCGAGGCCATTGAATTATTATGCACTTATGACCCTGCCACCAAAGGCGGGAAATCACCTGATGGGCGTAAAGTAAAAGCCACTATTCATTGGGTGAGTGCTGAGCATGCGGTGGATGCAAAAGTGAATATTTATGACCGCCTTTTCAACCACCCTAACCCACTGGCGGACAAACAAGGCAATTTTTTAGATCATCTCAACCCTAATTCACTTAAAACATTGAGCAATGCTAAGCTAGAGCCATCTTTAGCCGATGTAAGCGGCAATGATCATATTCAATTCGAACGCTTGGGCTATTTCGTGCCTGACAGCACTGACCATCAATCCAACTCACCCGTGTTTAATCGCATTGTGACCTTACGCGATAGCTGGGCAAAACTTAACCAATAATACTCCATGGAATTTCTAAGCGAATACGGCCTGTTTTTACTCAAAGCCATTACCATTGTGCTCGCCATTATTGCCGCTGTTGGTGGCTTAATGGGCATCGCGGGCAAGCAACGTAACAAATCAGATGAATCTTTAGAGCTGACCAGCTTAAACGATAAATTCGAATTAATGCAGACCGCGCTTAAATCCGCCTTACTTGACCCACAAGCGCAAAAGCTTGCGGCAAAAGCAGAAAAGAAAAAGCTAAAAGCCGAGGCTAAGGCCAATAAGAAACAAGCTAAAAATCTAGCCAAGAAAGAAGCCAAAGATGGCGCTGACGATCAAGCGCCCAGCAAAAAACGCTTGTTCGTTTTAGATTTCGATGGTGATATTAAAGCCACGCCTGTGGATACTATGCGCGAAGAAATCAGCGCCTTACTCACCATCGCCACCGAGCAAGATGAAGTGTTGTTACGCCTAGAAAGCGGCGGTGGCGCGGTGCATTCTTATGGCTTAGCGGCCTCGCAATTACAACGCATTAAAGATCACAATATTCCTTTAACTGTCTCGGTTGATCGCGTGGCCGCCAGCGGTGGTTATTTAATGGCCTGCGTGGCAGATAAAATCATTGCTGCGCCTTTTTCAATTATTGGCTCAATAGGCGTGATTGCCCAGATTCCCAACTTTCATCGCTTACTTAAAAAGAACGATATTGATATTGAACAAATTACCGCTGGTAAATATAAACGCACGGTGACCATGCTCAATGAAAACACCGATGAAGACCGCGAAAAAATGCGCGAAGAATTAGAAGAAGTGCATACTCAATTTAAAACATTCGTTAGCACCCGCCGCCCAGATATGGACATCGAAAAAGTCGCCACAGGCGAACATTGGCTAGGCGAACGTGCGCTTGAATTAGGCTTGGTTGATACTCTGCAAACCAGCGATGATTATTTAATGGCGCAAAGAAATGATGCGGATATTCTGTTGTTAGAATACGCTGAGAACATCAGTATGATGGATAAAATCAGTGAACGGATGTCGCTGATGATGGAGACCCTTCAGGGGAAAGTGGGTTCGGATAATTATCCGAAATTAATGTGAGCGCTCTGCTATCGTTATCTGTGAGGTTGTTCAGGCTTCGTAACGGGATTGCCGCAGGTTTGGCGAAGTGTCGCCCTTGGCATCGCTCGCAATGACCTAGTGCTTAGCCTTTACACTGTCACTGCAAGTTGCGGTGTGATGATGCATGCAATATAACTAGATCGAAAAAGACGAGCCACAGCCGCAAGTTGTTGCCGCATTAGGGTTATTCACAAAAAAGCGGCTACCTTGTAAATCATCTTTAAAATCAACTTCTGCGTCTTGTAGATATTGCATGCTTAAAGGGTCAACCAACACTTTCACGCCTTGATGCTCCATCACAATATCATCTTCCAGTAAATCTTCATCTAATTGGAAGCCATATTGAAAACCTGAGCAACCTCCGCCTTGGATATACACGCGGAATTTTAGATCAGCCTGATCTTTAGCTTCAATTAATTGCTGGATGCGCGAGACCGCGCTGTCGCTTACTTTTAAGGTTTCTTCGCTCATGGTAAATAGTATTTATAACGCTATGGGGTATTTTTAAGGTTTGATGACTGTTTTACAATACCCCAGTAGAGGCGACTTTAAGAAATCAATCGTCATAAAATATTGTTATAATAACAATAATATAAATTTATAGAGAATAGGATCATCCATATGAGTTACCAAAACATCACTTTACCCGCTGGCGGCGAGAAAATCACCGTTAAGAACGACAAACTAGTTGTGCCTGACAACCCCATTTTAGGCTTTGTTGAAGGCGATGGTATTGGCAACGACATCACTGCAGCTAGTTTACGCGTTTGGAATGCGGCCATCGAAAAGGCTTACGACGGCAAGCGTAAAGCCCATTGGTGTGAGTTATTCATGGGCGAGAAGGCCGCAGGCGTTTATGACGGTGATTACTTCCCTGCTGAAACACTCACCGCCATGAAAGATTTATTGGTGTCTATCAAAGGCCCTCTAACCACCCCCATCGGTGGCGGTTTTCGTTCTTTGAACGTCTCTTTGCGCCAAGAATTAGATTTATACGCTTGCGTGCGCCCCGTTAAATATTTCGATGGCGTACCTTCGCCAATGAAGCGCCCTGAAGAAGTAGACGTCGTTATTTACCGCGAAAATACCGAAGATGTTTATTCAGGTATTGAATACGAATCTGGTACGCCAGAGAACAAGAAATTGGCTAAGTTCTTACGCGAAGAGATGGGTGTTGAGTTTTTTGAAGATGCAGGCCTAGGCATTAAGCCCATCAGCTCTTTTGGTTCTAAGCGCCTGATGCGCAAAGCGATTCAACACGCGATTGATCACAAACTTTCTAGCGTGACCATCGTGCATAAGGGCAATATCATGAAGTTCACCGAAGGTGCATTTCGAAATTGGGCGTATGAAGTGGCGGCTGAAGAATTTTCGGATGTGACCATTACCGAAGACCAGCTTTGGGATGATTATGATGGCAAGCAGCCAGCTGGCAAAATCGTCATTAAAGACCGCATCGCTGATATCATGTTCCAATTATTACAACTGCGCCCTGCTGAGTTCGACGTGCTCGCCACTACCAATCTAAACGGTGATTATTTATCGGATGCCGCCGCTGCAGAAGTCGGTGGTATTGGCATCGCACCGGGTGCAAACATTGCCGACCACGTTGCGGTGTTTGAAGCCACGCACGGTACCGCACCAAAATACACCAACCAGAATAAAGTAAACCCATCTTCGTTAATGCTCTCAGGCGTGATGATGCTGGAATACATTGGCTGGACAGAAGCCGCTGATTTAATTCACGCGGTCTATCCAGAAGTCATCGCAGATAAAACCGTGACGTATGATTTCGCGCGTTTAATGGATGGTGCCACCACCGTTTCAACCAGTGAGTTTGCAGATAAAATCATTGAGAAGATTATGGCTGCTTGATTATAAGCTTCACCGTATTCCTCCTCGATTAGGGCAATCTTGCTTTGCAGGGTTGCCTTTTTTTGTCACCATTAAAAATAATGTACTTTTTTAAGAAATAAATCCACTAGCGTGGTTTACGCCACATATTTACGCGCTAAGCCTAGCCATAATAGGCGCTTCAAAGGAATGAAGCAGTCATGAAGACTGATTCGTGAAACATCGAAACCATGGTCGCATTATGCGCACGAGTTACACTGCTTAAATGGATTTAGGCAGTGGTTAATTCGGTATTTGCTAGGAAAGTATTGGTTTTGAAGGCTAACTGCTCTGCCTTCATACTGTGCAACGTGTTAAAACAATGCGCTATGATCAGGATTGATCGTAAATCAATGCAGGCAATGGCCTCTATAGGAGATACCGAATAAACACCTATTTTTACGTCCGCCTTCACACTTTCTCAAAATGATACACCTCAGGGAAAGGTGCGTAAAAATGATGCAGTAAAGCTTTCCATTGCTGATATTGAGGCGAACCTCTAAAACCTTGGGTGTGGGCTTCAAGGTTTTTCCAACGAATTAATAATAAATATTGGTCTTCGAACTCTAAGCAACGTTGCAGCTCATGAGAAAGGTAACCTTCAATGCTTTGCACCAGTGGCTCAGCTTGCTCAAAGACAGATTCAAATTCGGCCGATTGACCTGTTTTGATGGATAAGTTAACGGCCTCTAAAATACTCATAAAGATTTTTAAAGCGAAACATACACCACTACCACGTCATCATGCGTTTGAACATTTTGGTCGGTGATGAAAAACTTTCGTTCATATCGCCTACATCTCTGCCCATATTGTGCATCGATTGATTTAAACCCACTACCGAGTTATCCATATTTCTAACAGAGCCACTGATCGCGCTCACTGAATCATCTAATTGCTTGATTTCAGCTAATAGTGGCGTCATATCTTGCAAAGGATCCATCTTGGTTGAAACCTGAGCAATGGTTTCTTTCATACCTTCAACCTGTCGCACCATTTTATCGATATTTTGGCTGATCTGAGTCACCTCAGTACGAAAATCTTCTTGGATGATCGTCGCAATCGTGCTCATATCGCGTGTAACGCTGTATATCAGAAAGAAACCATAGCCCGCTAATAAAACAAAGGCAATGATCATAGGGAAAACCATTTTCTCCCAACGGCGAGAGCTACGCTCCATTTGGCGCAACATACGTTCGATGTGTGAGGTTTGCACCTCTTTAGAATGACTATTCATATTAGCTTTTTACCTCTGAAGCCAAGTGTGCTGTTAATCGTGATATTTTAAAACTAATGACATAAAGCTTAGTATCGTTATTATTATATTTAGTTCAACGATCAGTAAAATATTATCAGCTTACTATAACTGAATAAAGGTAAAATGTGAATGCATTAGAAGTTTATTAAATACTACTGCTCTCTGCGCGCGCCAATAAATATTGCAAGGCATATTCTATACTTTTAGAGCGCACTAACGTTCGATCGCCCATAAAACACTGAGTGTCTACCATCGTCTGCTCTACCAGACCAAAACTTTCTAGCCCCGACCAAGCAAAACATACCGTGCCCACAGGCTTTTCAAGCGTGCCGCCACTTGGCCCTGCAATGCCTGTAATCGATAAAGCAATATCTGCATCGCTATGCAACACACCTCCTTCAGCCATGGCGCTAGCCGTTTGTTCACTCACCGCGCCATATTGCACTAACGTGCTTTCGGGCACACCCACCATTTGTGTTTTGGACGCATTGCTATACGTTACAAAACCGCGATCGAACCAAACCGAACTGCCTGACAGTGACGTAAATAAAGCAGCCACACCGCCCCCTGTGCAAGATTCCACCGTGGCAATACTCAAATTCCGTTCAATCAGCACCGTTGATAGCGCTCGCGCTAAGGCGCTTACTTTTTCATCAAACATATTCGTAAAACCTCCGCTATAAGCGCTGAGTATGCGACATGCGGAAGCTTTGCAACGAATCAATCGTAGCCTTTGTCGTTCCTGCCCGGTTCAAGCCATCCAATACTAAGCCATCTGATTTATCACCAAAGCTATAACTGAGCAGAGCCGATGCATTATTCAATACTAAGTCTTGGTAATAAGCTTCGATGCCGGGTTTATCTAGCGCCTCGATTGCCGCGATTAAACGCTCACGCGTATCAAAACCATAGGCTTCTCGGTCTAACTCAGACCAATACCGATTCGCCACATCACTCAGCTGCTTTTCTTCTTGCGCTAAATTGGCCATCAAGCCCGCCTTGGTGGCAGCAAAACTCATCTCAGATGTCTCACTAAGCACGCGCACATAATCTTGCATAAATGTCTGGCTCTGCGAAACGATTTGCTCAACTGAATGGCTGTTCGATTGCACATTAAAGCCCAAAGCAGGCGCTTCTAACAAATTAAACGCAAAGGCTGAAACAATGTAGCCAATTTCTGATTCTGTGCGCAGTTTTTGGTAATACGGCGGATGGATCAACGCACCGAGTAGCTGCGTTGCCGCTAACTCTTCAATGTTTCTTGAACTGCCTTGAAACACTAAGGCGACGGCGGCATCGTCGTGCAAGGCTGGCCGATGCCTTAACCACCACTGCCCTGTTTGCTTGCCTATTTGCCTACTCGCTTGCTCGCCTGCCAGCATAGCATCAGGCGCTAATTTTCTAATGCCCGCGCGCATAACACTGACATCAACAGCCTGAGCAGGCACTAAACCTGCAACAATCTCACCGGCCTTTGAGCTCGCTTGCGCGCTCACATTGCCCACGGCCAATAACACAATATTAGGCGAGCTTAATAAAATCTGATGGTGCGATTTAAGATCATCTAAAGTGATCTGAGCCAATGCCCGCTGCTTTTCCTCAGTTGACCAGCTTGAAGTGAGCAACACATCATACAAACCATTAATCACCCGCTCAGAGGGGCGCGCTTTTAAACTATTGTCTAGCCCACGTTTTAAGTTCTCAACATACAAAGAAAACTGCGTCTCCGTGATGTCTACATTTTGCATCTTATTCACGATTTTCTCTAACAGTTTGCCCTGCTTATCGGCATAACCACTGATCCTCACGCTCAAGCCCCGTGAGTGTCGATAGATTTGGTAATCCAAGCCTGCCAGTTGCGCAGGATAAGCATAAGCACTCAATGCCGCATCTACCGCATCAACATATAGCTCAGTAAGTAAAGCCTGTTTTGGGCTGGCATTAGCACTTTGCGAGCGCAAGGTAAAATAAAGCTCCGCCTTTGGCTGCCCAAACGTCACATGGCGTTGATGCCACACTTGAACATTGCCAGTATCGCTTAACTTAGTAGGACGATTCGCACCTGATTCTGCCACCGTAGCGTCTAACAAAATAACTTGGCTCGGCACAAAAGGGTTAGTCTCGGGCAAGGTTAAGCCTTTGATCTCCGTCGCTTGCTGCCAATGCGCTAGGCGGCTTGGAGCAATCTCATTAACCTGATACACCACATCATACCAATCGGTTTTTTGTTCTGCCGCTAGGTTTGGGTCGGTGATGATCAACTGTAAATTATCCGCGCGTAGCTTGCTTAAAATACCTTGCACCGCCTTGGCATCAAATTCGCCCATTAAATAGGGCACAGATAACACCTCACTGGCAGAATAACGATGCAACATAGACGCCAAGCGTTGCACCAATGCGCCCTCTGCACTTTTCTCTTGAAACTGAAAGTCTAGCGCCGCCAGTTGTTTTTGCTCGTCAAAATAAGTCGCTTGAATGCCTTGGCTTTGAATCAAGCGAATATTACTAAATAACAACTGCGCAATCTCATCAATATGCTCAAACCCCAATTCGCTTAAGCTAATCGAAACATCAAAACTTGCTTGAATGGGATCAGAATACCCCAAACCCGCGCTTAATCCGTTCGCCCACGCACGCGCTTTTAAGACTGCCAACATCGAGCCTTCGCCTTCATGGCCGAGCAGGTTAGATAAATAAGAAGCTGGGCGGCTATTTAAGCCGTATACTGAATCAATCGGAAAGCTGAAAGTCAGCTTGCGCGCTTCTTTAATGGGTTTTATTCTAAGCTCAATCGGCAGCTTATCTGCCTGCACTAAGGTTTGTTTAAAAGGCGTATACGCTTCGCCTTTGGCTGGAATCGCATGAAATTTAGCTTCAACCCATTGTGCTAGCTGATCTAAACTGTGCGGGCTAATCACCGACAGCGCCATTCTAGGCGCGTGGTAATAACGCTGATAAAATTCGATTAAATCTTCGCGCACGGGCGCATTCGGCCTATCTGCCAGTGTCACTAAACTGCCCACCGAGAAATGTGTACTGGGGTGTGATTGATCATACACCACACGCCGCGCCGTCCATAAACGCCTACCTTCGTCATTCTTGCGCGCCTGATATTCAGAATTGACGATAGAACGCTCACGCGTAACATTCTCAGGGTTAAACAAAGGCGAGATAAAAAACTGCGAAAATCGATCTAGCGCACCTTCAAAGAACTCAGGGGTAATATCAAAGAAATAATTGGTGTGGTCTAACACTGTATAAGCATTGTTCGAGCCGCCATTTTCGCTGATGTATTGCTGATATTCCCCCGCCTCAGGGTAAGGATCCGTGCCTAAAAACAGCATGTGCTCAAGATAATGCGCCAAGCCTTGGCGGTCTTGAGGGTCATGCCCACTGCCCACATGCACATCTAGCGCAGCGGCCGACTGGGTCGCGGTTTTATCAGAGACCAACATCACCTTTAAGCCGTTATCTAAGGTGATTGCACGGTAATCACGATAATCCGCCGGGCTTTTAATGATTTGATTATTTGCCTGTTGCGGCTGAGGAATGGTTTCGCAAGCAACCAAAAACACTGCCACCAACGAAACCAGATAAACGCGCGCATTCAAAACCATAGTCTAAGCCAATATAAAATGAGTGAGGCCATGCTAATTTGAACAAGGCCTGAAAGGAAGAACTTTAAGGTTACAATGTTTTAATGTTGCTACGTTGAGCCTTCTCAGCTAAAGGCACGACTGTAAACGAATTACTCATAATCCACCATTTTTTATCTTCGGTGAATTCAAGTAATAAGTGCATAACCGTTTAAAGGTTTTTCATTGATTCCAGTGAGCTCTTCAAAAGCCCCATATGGAGTTTTATGCCCCACCCCCTAATTCAGCCTGTAAATCATCCAACAGCGCAAGCAATTCATTCCCTGCCGTCTCCGCGCGCCAACCGCTTAACATCGGTAAATCTCGTTGGCCTAACACCAGTTGCTCCACCGCATTTCGGTTCGCCACCAAGGAAGGTGCGAGCTTAATTTCTTCACCTATCGCACGCAAACGCGCCATCACTTGTTTAATTAATTTACGCTGCTCAGAG
Source organism: Arenicellales bacterium (assembly GCA_036479635.1). Lineage (GTDB taxonomy): Bacteria > Pseudomonadota > Gammaproteobacteria > Arenicellales > Poriferihabitantaceae > JAAELZ01. Next base: position 7,508 of record JAZGFQ010000050.1, on the reverse strand, counting down.
GTGGCCTCAGCTTGGGTTAAATGATCGACCCCATCGTCTTGCTGGCGCGCTTCAGCCAATAAATTCAGCATCATCTTGCCTAAAAACTGCACGAACTTATCCGTCAAACCTTCGATCTCTTTCATCTCATTTAAGCTGCTGGGCTGAAACTTTGCCAAGCCCACCAAAGCCTGTTTTTTAAGCACCCATTCGCGCGGTAAATCTTTTGTCTGCGCGCGATCTTCACGCCATTTTGACAACGCACGCGCAACCTGCTGCTGCTGAGGTGTTAAGCGACCCAAACTTTTCAAACGTTGCCACGCATTTTCGGAGGCCAAGCCATGCAGTGTTTTGGCCGCCAAGGCATCCGATTCCGCATACGTCCAATCTAAACGGCCAATGGCTTTAAGCTCTACGCTTAATTGCTCGAACAAATCATGCAGATAAATCACATCGGCCTCAGCATAGCCTAATTGCGCCTCGCTTAATGGCCGTTGCAGCCAGTTGGTGCGGGTTTGGTCTTTATCTAACACCACGCCAATGCGTTGCTCAACAATGTTGCCGTAAGAAATTTGATCAGGCTCACCTAAAAAGCTCGCGGCAATTTGCGTATCGAATAACGGCGCGGGCATCTCGCCCAACGCTTGATACAGCACCTCCATATCTTGGCTGGCAGAGTGCATGATTTTCAAGCAACTGGCCTTGGTGAAAATATCCAACAAGGGCGCAAGGTTGCTCAGTGCGGGCACATCAATCAAAGCGCACCCTTGGGCGCTGCCAATTTGAATTAAGGCTAATTGTGCGTAATAAGTACGCTCACGCATGAATTCAGTATCCACTGAAATCCATTCGGCAGAGGCAATCTGCGCACTAAAAGCCATCAATTGGCTGTCAGAATCGATATAATCAAACTTAGAGTACATTTTTTATCCTTTGAGCTTAAATTTTGCTCAGATCTATTATTATTAATCGGAGAGTGCTTTTGTACGCCTTAATACAACCCTTTGTCAATCTATTACTGAATCGCGGTAGCGCGCAAGATATTCCTGCGTCACCTTCTGTGTTCAAATTCGTCGCCATCAGCTGTTTTATCACAGACGTCATCTCAAGCATGAGCACATTGGGGTTCAACACCGCACTTGTGCTGTCAGCTGGGCAAATTGGCCTGCTCAGTGTCTTTGTTTATTTTCTGCTAAATCTTAAGAAAAAGCCAGAGCGTTGGTTGCAAACCATCAGCGCTATTTTAGGCGCATTAGCCTTAATTAATGTTGCCAGCATTCCTTTTTTGCAAAACTTAAATTTCAGCGATGTTACCCAACTGACTTTAAGCCCAAGCTTATTGGTGGTCGGTGCCTTGCAGCTTTGGTTTTTTATCATCATGGCGCGTATCTTACGCGATGCGGTTGAAGTCACCATGGGGCGCGCTTTACTGTATACCTTTTTAATCATTAATGCCGTACCGATTGTTTTATCTGCGGTTGTGGGTATTTTAGGCATCAGCCCTGCCGTCATTAAATAAACCCATGATTCATATACTCGGCATCGCTGGCACTTTCATGGCGGGCATTGCTGCACTTGCTAAAGAAGCGGGCATTGAAGTCTCAGGCAGTGATGCACAAGTCTACCCACCGATGAGCACCTTGCTTGAATCGCTGGAGATCAACCTTACCGAAGGCTATGACAACACCGACACCTTAAACGGTAAAACCATCGTGATTGGCAATGCCTTATCGCGTGGCAATGCATCGGTTGAATATACCCTTTCCAATAAACTGCCTTTTATCTCAGGCCCGCAATGGTTACATGAGAACATCAGCGGTGATAAAACTGTGTTGGCAGTAGCCGGCACACACGGAAAAACCACCACCAGCGCTATCTTAGCGTGGATTCTTGAGGCTGCGAATAAACAACCTGGGTTTCTCATTGGTGGTAAGCCTGGTAATTTTGAGCAATCCGCACGCATCGGCTCAGGCGAACATTTTGTGATTGAAGCCGATGAATACGACACCGCTTTTTTTGATAAGCGCTCTAAATTCGTGCATTACCACCCCAAGGTTGCAGTGTTGAATAATTTAGAATTTGATCACGCCGATATTTTCCCAGATTTAAACGCGATCAAAACCCAGTTCCATCATTTAGTGCGCACTGTGCCTGAGAATGGCCGCTTAATTATTAACGCTGATGAACCTAATTTAAGCGATGTAATTAACATGGGTTGCTGGACACCTATTGATTACTTTTCCATCCAAGACTCAAATGCAGACTGGTACGCCAAGGCAAATCAGCCCACCGCCCAGCACTTTACGCTCACGCATAAAGGCAAAGATTATTCTGTTCAATGGCCAGGTTTGGGCGAGCATAATATGAGCAATGCTCTAGCGGCGGTGGCTGCGGCGTATCATGCAGGCATTAATGTTAGCGATGCCTGTACCGCATTGGCGAGCTTTATTTTTCCGAATAAACGCTTACAAAAACATGCCACAAAATCAGGTTTTGATTTATACGAAGATTTTGCGCACCACCCAACGGCCGTGGCGAAAACCTTAGAGACTCTTAAAAAAGCCCACCCGAACCAGCGCCTCATTGCGGTGCTAGAACTGCGCTCCAACACCATGCAAATGGGTGTGCATCAAGATACTTTAGTGCCTGCTTTGATGGCGGCTGATCAGGCTCATGTCGTTAATGTATCTTCTAGTCAAATCCAACATAAACAAGCACATACGCAGTTAATAGAACACCCACATGCTTCAGGTTGTTTTAACGCAATAAAGGTTGAAATCAAACCCAACGATGTTGTGCTCATCATGAGTAACGGTGCTTTTGATGGCATCGTTCAAAAGCTGAAAGAACGTTAATCATCTTTTAAAATATTAATTTGGAACCATTTAGTTAAACAAAGCTCAAAATTCACCAAGCATTCACGCTAAAATTCTATGATGCGTGGTAAATTAGCCCTTATTTAAAATAAAACAACATTATGAAATTACTTAATAAAACTATTTTCCAAACTTTATTCGCCGCTTTTGCTGCTCTGAGTCTTTTTAGCACCGCACAAGCTCAAGAAACCTTATTCCTTGAAGGTGGCCATTATGACGTCATGGAAGAAATCCAAGCGGTCTCTACGGGTGATCAAATTGAAGTTTTAGAATTATTTTGGTATCGCTGCCCGCATTGCAACACCTTAGAAGCGCCTTTGCAAAAATGGCTCAAAAATGGCAAGCCAGCGAATGCTGATTACGTCGCCTTTCCTGCGGTATTAAGCCAGCGTTGGGAGCCTGCCGCGCGTACCTTCTACACTTTAGAAGCCTTAGGTTTAACCGATGAATTACACGGCAAGGCTTTTTACGCCATCCACAGCGAACATCGCAGTCTAGGTTCTCCGAAGCAATTAGCACAATGGGTAGAAGAGCAAGGCCATAGCGCGCAAGACGTATTAGATACTTATGACTCATTCGCGGTGAACACTAAAGTAAGCTACGCCAATACCATGACGAAAAAATATGGCATCTCTGGCGTGCCTGCGATTATTGTCGATGGCAAATATCGCACCAGCGTTTCACAAGCAGGTGACCCAGATACCTTATTCAAGTTGATTAACTTCTTAGTGGAAAAATCTGCTAAAGAACGCAGTTAAGTTTCTCTCGCCTTTCCCTTAAAGAGCTGGCTTAATCGCCAGCTCTTTTTTATTGCCCATTTAGCACCTTTTACCATGGCTTTATTACGCATCAATAAACTCTCAATTGCCTTTGGCATTCATCGCTTATTAGATGAGGCCAATCTCAACATCAAACGCGGCGAGCGCGTGGGTTTGCTTGGGCGCAATGGTGAAGGTAAATCAACCTTGCTTAAAATCATCAACCAAGAAATTCCGTTTGATGAGGGTGAGCTTCAAGGCCTTGATACGATTAAAATTGCCAAGCTCGACCAAGCACCAAACTTAAGCGGCACACAAACAGTGTATAGCGTGGTGGCTTCTGGCTTAGGCGAGATTGGTAAAGTTTTATCTAAATATAACCATATCGTTAATAACATTACTGACGACAATATGGATGAGATGACCGAGCTACAAGCGCAAATTGAAGCGCAGCACGCTTGGCCTTTCATGAATAACATCGAAAAAACCTTAACCAAGTTATCGCTCGATGGCGAACAACAGGTTTCCGATTTATCGGGGGGTTGGCAACGCCGCGTATCACTCGCCCGTGCCTTGGTGATTGAACCTGATTTATTGCTTTTAGATGAGCCCACCAACCACCTAGATTTAGAAGCCATTGCTTGGCTAGAAGCCCAGTTATTACAGTTTAATGGCGCGATATTATTTGTAACGCACGATCGTGCATTCTTAAATGCCATCGCCACGCGCATTGTAGATTTAGACCGTGGCCAACTAATTTCATGGCCAGGCACCTACCAAGATTTCTTACGCCGCAAGGCCGCCAGCTTAGAAGAAGAGGCTCGCCAAAATGCTGAGTTTGATAAAAAACTCGCACAAGAAGAAAAATGGATTCGCCAAGGCATAAAAGCACGGCGCACGCGCAATGAAGGCCGCGTACGTGCTTTAAAGAAGCTGCGCACTGAGCGCGGAGAACGACGCGAACGCCAAGGTAACGCTAACCTTAATATTGCCGATAACGCACGTTCAGGAAAACGCATCATCGAAGCGACCGATATCAGCTTTGAATTCGAGAACAAGCCCATTGTCTCAGATTTCTCAACCGCCATCATACGCGGTGATCGTATCGGCATCATCGGCCCTAATGGCGCTGGTAAAACCACTTTGATTCATTTATTACTGGGCAAGCTTACACCCCATAGTGGCGATGTAAAAATCGGCACAAATATTGAAGTGGCTTATTTTGACCAACTGCGTGCGCAGCTAGACATGGACAAAACCATCGCTGAATTCATCGGCGAAGGCCGTGATGAAATCACTATTGGTGGGCATACCAAGCACGTTATTTCTTACTTAGGCGATTTCTTATTCACCCCTGCCCGTGCGCGCAGCCCGATTAAAAGCTTATCAGGCGGCGAACGCGCCCGTGTATTACTAGCCTTATTATTCTCCAAGCCTGTGAATTTCTTGGTGATGGATGAGCCCACTAATGACTTAGACATTGAAACGCTAGAACTGCTTGAAGAAGTTTTAATGGATTTCAAAGGCACCTTATTACTGGTTAGCCATGATAGAACTTTTATGGATAACGTCATCACCAGCACCTTGGTGCTTGATGGCAAGGGCAATGTTTCAGAATATGTGGGTGGATACACTGATTCTATGCGTCAAATGAAGGCTGAAAAAACCAACACTATCAAACCTCACCCTAAGCCGAGCACAAAAAAGGCCGACACAGTAAAACTTAGCCCTAGCAAACCAAAAATCAGCTATAAAGAGCAACAAGAGCTAGACAGTATTCCTGAAAAAATTGATGCCTTAGAAACCAAACAAACTGAACTCACCGAGGCATTATCTGCCCCTGATATTTATCAGAAAGACCCTGACAAGGCGCAAGCGCTCAACATGAAACTAAGCGCAGTGAGTGATGAAGTTGATGCGCTCATGACACGCTGGGCTGAACTAGAAGGCTAAGACTACAACACATCATGGTGCAAAAAACCTTAGCAAAAATATTGATCATCGGTTCGATCTCAGCGTGGCTTGTCGAGAAACTTAACCCTGCTGTTTCGATCTCAGACATACTGGGTAAACTCGCCTGCCAAGATCAATATCTGTTGCCCGTGAATGATGTCATCGGTGATGTTTCTTGTGGCTTTAATGCGGATATGTATTTAGCGGTAGGCTTACTCATCACCTTGTTGATTGGTATTGTTTTGTTATTGCTCGTCAAACAGAAGTCTCAAACATAATATAACCTAACCTATTAACGGCTCGATCTATCCGTCCAAGCGCAGGTCGTGCCATGGAACATATCATCCGCTCTAGGCATGGCTTTGCCGCTGATTAAGCGCGCTATTTTCTGTAAGCACGGGTTTTCAGGCGTAAATATCTGGCTTACCGCTTCTTCTATTACCTCAACATCCTTTGGGCTGATTTTTAAAGACGTGCGTACTTTATAAATTTTATCACGCAATTTTGTGCTTTTATCTTGCGCCAATAAATCAGGGTGGATGCTTTCAAACGTCGCGTGGAAAAACTCTATTTGTTTGCCGCGTTCAGTTTCTGCTTTGAATAAATATCGACGCATTTCATCTAAAACCTTATTCCGGTTTCTATCCATCAAGGCGTTCACGCTGTCCATGAAATTAGTATCAATAATATAATCAAAAGGTGAGCGTGGGTTGGCCTTGGCCTCACTTAAACCCACGGGTGGTGTATATGCATCAATTAAAATAACTGCGATTTTTTCATAACCTTGATCATTCTCTTTCAAAAACCTAATCGCTGAACGCAGGCCAAGATTGTCATGGCTGCCGCCATCAATCACGTGCAAAAAATTTTTATCTTTGCTGTTCTGCTCGCCATCGCAGGCGGTTTGATTCGTTCGGTAATTTCGCAGCGTCATTGAATTAAACGCAGCTGGAAAAGAGGCTGAGCCCATTACCGCGCGCGAAACCGCATAATCATTAATATCTGAGCACAACAGCTTTTGAAAATCTTCCTCAGTATATGAAAACCCTTCTGAAAAATTTTTACCTGAGCTAATCGTCGCATTTAAAATGATATTCGGCCGATCAGGGTTTAGCTCACCTAAGTTGAAATCATGGCCTCGATGGGTATCATATAAATTGTTCGCTAAGGTTTTTGCCATGATGTCAGTACGATCATAAGCGGTAAACCAAAACCTTAAAATATTGTGCGGCAAAAACCAATTCCCAAACCAACTGAGTAAAAAGTTGCTGGATAAGCGTTTTTTAACCTCTTCGGCTTGCCATAATGGGCGCTCGCCCTGAGGGGTGTTAAATTGTACATCCTTGGCATCATCTGCTGATACGCCATAATATGCAGCGGCCATCGAACCACCTGATATAGAAGAAATAGCATCGACTTCTGCCAGCAAATCGATGTCTTGATACAGCGTTTGCATCTTCAACATTGCAGCTGCCGACCAAATCGCCGCACGGCTGCCACCGCCCGATAAGGCCATCACAAATAAGGTTTTATCTTGGGCCGAACCACCCCATTGCCCACGATCTTTCGCTAAGGTAAAGCTCGCTAAAGAGGTGTTAGGCTTTGTTTTATCTAACGGAGAATTCGTATATGCCAGAGAATTGCAACCTTGTAACAGAGTCGCCATGCTGATTATCAGAAAAATTCTTTTACATAATTTCATAACTGCACTCCGTTGTTATCAATTCGATTCATCATAAACAATTTTATTACAACCCTGAGCTTTAATATCACATCTCAGGAACCTATCATTACGATACCTCTGCCTTACTAAAATGACAAATGAAAATGTCTAAAATCACCCTAATTCTTGTTGTGAATCTTACTATAGGGTGTATTAGCTTGCCCCACGCTTCAATTAAAACAATTTCAGTCTATTTCATTTTGCCACTGCTTATACAGA
>JAZGFQ010000049.1:0-2868 GCA_036479635.1 Arenicellales bacterium | reverse complement strand
TAAAAGTAAAATGAGTTATCGTGTTAAAGGCGGCGATACCTTGCATTTAATTTCCTTTCGAACGGGCATTGCTTATCAAAAACTGGCCGAGTGGAATGAGATCGCTTCACCGTATAAAATTTATGTGGGTGATGAACTGAGTTTGAGAGCACCGCTTAAGCGTATCAAAAAGCCAACACAAACTGCCAAGGTTAAAGCAGGAAAAACAACAAAAAAACGCCCCGTAAAAACAAACAGTAAATTAGCGTCTAAGCCGATTAAAATTGCAAAACTGCCCAAGTCAGTTTCTAAATGGCAATGGCCAGCGGCGGGGAAATTAGTGCAAACTTATTCCAAAAATAAAGCGCAATATGGCATTAAAATTGCCGCCAAACGTAACAGCGCGGTGCGTTCTGCGGCGGCGGGGCAGGTGGTGTACGCGGGCGATGGCATTAAAGGCTATGGCGAATTGGTGATTGTGAAACACTCTGAAAAATTCATCAGTGCGTATGCGCATAATAATGCTATTTTAGTCAAAGAGGGTGAGCGCGTTACAGCCGGGCAACCCGTGGCTAAAATGGGCAGCACTGGTACGCGCGGAGTGAAGCTGCATTTTGAGATTCGAAAAAATGGTAACCCAGTGAACCCTTTGAAATACCTGCCTTTAAAGCGCGGCTAAGCGATGCAAGATAAACCTTTTTCACAAGCCTGCGAGAATAATAAAGCACCTATTTTAGAGGTGCTTCAAACAACGCTATCCACCGCTAATACGGTGTTAGAAGTTGGCAGTGGCACAGGACAACATGCCCTGCATTTTGCGCAGAACCTACCGCATTTAATATGGCAAACCAGCGACCGAGCTGAAAGCCATGCAGGGATTTTGCAGTGGTTATCCGATGCTAATTTAAGTAACGTGTTACCACCGCTTGCAATAGACGTGCAAACCTATGCTTGGGGCGAACAAGCATTTGATGGCGTGTTTACTGCCAACACATTGCATATTATGAGCGAGAAAGCGGCTGAGCATTTTATTAAAAATGTGGCTAAGGCGTTAAATACGGGCGGAAAATTCATTGCTTATGGGCCTTTTAATTACAATGGCGAATTCACTAGTGAGAGCAATGCGCGTTTTGAATTGTGGTTAAAACAACAAAACCCTTTAAGCGGTATTCGAGATTTTGAAGCGTTAGATGCGTTGGCCAAAGCTTCAGGGATGCAGTTGCTGGATGACCATGAAATGCCTGCTAATAATCGTGTGTTAGTTTGGCAGAAAGCCTAATGAGCGTATAAATGAAAATTTCGATCATCATGCCTGCTTATCAAGAAGGTGAGGCGATCATTGTTAAGCTGGTAACATTGCTTAATATGGCGGCTGATTTTGAGCTGATTGTGATTGATTCAAGTTCGGTTGAGCAATTTAAGCAAGTGCGTGATCGGCTTGATGCAGATGTCCATTCTAATCGGCTCATGTATCTTGCGGCGGATCAAAAAGGTCGCGCTCTACAAATGAACCAAGGTGCGCGCGTGAGTCAAGGTGAAATATTATTATTTTTACACGCAGATACAAACTTGCCCGCTAACGCTTTGAACTCAATCGTTCAAGGGCTGAAAAGAAATTGGCGTTGGGGCCGCTTTGATGTGCGCTTTGATCAAACGACTTGGCCATTTAAAATGATCGCTTATATGATGAATATGCGTTCTCGAAAAACAGGCATCGCCACGGGTGATCAAGCACTTTTTATGAGTAAGGCTGCCTTTGATGTGGTGGGAGGTTTCAATGAGATTGCTTTGATGGAAGATATTGCGATGTCGAAAAAATTAAAAAGTATCGGTGCGCCTTTGTGTCTGCGTGCACAGGTGCAAACATCAGCAAGACGCTGGCAGAAAAAAGGGGTCATAAAAACGATTGTGTTGATGTGGGCAATACGCCTGAGTTATTTTTTAGGCGCTTCACCCGAACGATTAGCGCGTTGGTATAAGTGAACTGATAGATGATTAAATGAGTGCGCTTGATATTCCCTTATGCCTGTTCGCCAAAGCGCCCGTTGCAGGCAAGGTGAAAAAACGCTTGTGTCCGCCGTTAGATTTTGAGCAAGCCGCACAAGTTGCCACTGCTTTATTAGCACACGCAATAGAACAAGTTGAAAATGGCTGGCTAGGGCAGTGCACTCTGTGCGCAACCCCTGATTTATCGCATCCAGATTTTGATAAAGTGCTGCATCAATCTAATTGGCAAACCAGCACACAAGTAAATTCAGATTTAGGAGGCCGGATGCAAGTGGCTTTAGTCGCAGGGGTTGAGCAAGCAGGCGCGGGTGCAGTGTTAGGTACAGATATTCCAGCCATCAATCAAGCTATTCTAAAACAGGCTTATCTTGCTTTAAAAGCGGGCAAGCACGTACTTGGACCTACCGAAGATGGCGGCTTTTATTTTCTGGGCGTTCAAACCATGCCCGAGGCATTGTTTAAAGATATTGAATGGGGTGAAAGCACCGTGCGCGCCCAATTATTAGATAATGCGCGCGCATTAGGAATGGATTTTGAGCGCTTGCCTATGTTGCCAGATTGTGATGTTTATGCAGACTTGCAAAGAGCAATTCAGGAGGTGCCTGCGTTTGGTTTAAGGTTGGATTCTATAGGGTAGTAACATTGTTCGGGGACAATTTTGTTCAGCAAACTAACCGCCGCTCATCCGAGGCCACAATTGAATGTTGTCAGCGGTAATCGGTTCAGCCCATTGCTCAATTTCAATATATCCACCCTCTGCAAGTACAAACTGTAGAGAATCTAAATCTAAACCCAACTTTTGCATAATGCCTTCAACACTGGGCAAAGCATCAAAATTTAAACTGTTTTGTTTGCCCTCATGTTCATCAGGTAAGGCATCTT
>JAZGFQ010000048.1:0-5194 GCA_036479635.1 Arenicellales bacterium | reverse complement strand
CCATGAATATAATAAATCAAGCCCCAGAAACATAATCACAGCAGCAAAAAACCCCATCGGCAGTGCGGAGAGTATTGATGTCCCAAACAGAAGGACCAATAAACAACCTACTCCACAAGAAATACCCGCCAAAGCCCCTTTAAGACCAAGACGGCGCGACAACAGTGTTTCACCCATATGATGATAACCAGGTATGCCACCCAAAAACCCTGATATGATATTACTCACGCCAATGCTGCCCATATCACCATTGAGATCTATATCTTCACCCGTTTCAAGTTCAATCCCAGATGCATTTAAAGTAAGTGAGACTAACGACACCATTATAATGGTGAGCACAACGGGGATTTGTGTCAACACTGCCCACCAATCTGCTTGAGTGATAACGTTAGGCGAAAAACCAGCTAAAAACCAAGCATCACCAAACGGACCAAACAATAAGTTCAATGCTCGCGCATCAGATAAATTAAGCCCGAAGCCCCATAACACCAAATAAAATAGCCCACCCATGACAGAAATACAGATTGGGAGCGTCATCGTTCCAGAAAATACGCGTGTTGCAATGCTCATGAGTATGGCTGCAATACTCCATGGTAACCATCTAATTAGATTATCCGTCTCGAAGAGACGCATCGCAGTTTCTAGATTCAAGCTTTCATCCATGGCAATGCCGACCCCGCCCAAGAATAATAATAAGCCAGTTGCCGCTAGAAAACCTGCCATTACAGGATAAGGGATATACTTTGCTAAATGAGCGAGCCGCATACGCGAACAGAAAATGGCGGCTACACCCATTGAGATTGAGGAGACGACTATTAAACAAACGGTTGTGGCGAAGAGTGTTTCTCCATCAAGCTGGTTACGCGCAGCCAAAACTGAAGCTGCGCCTGCCAGCAGAATCGCGGGGACATCTTGAGGCTGGCTTGCCGTTCCCCGATAGGACATCATAAATGCCCCCAGTAAGCCAAGGATTGTCGCCCCTAATAAAGCCAGCCCGATACCTTTATTTAAATAAGGCGCTAATTCACCCGTATAAATGATGGCTGCAAACGAGACCGCAAACACGGCAGCGACCATGGCTATAAACACTGCCCCGATAAAAATACGCAGTAGCAGAATTAACCTTATCATGACAGTAAAACGCTTAGTTTTATTGCGGTAGAACCTAATTTCATCAGATCAATAGCGTTAATACTTAAGTTCTTTTCCAATTGATCACCGAGGTAAGGTTTGGGGAGGCCCAATTTGTTTCTACGCAAAAAAGACGTTTAGCCTAACGACAACTTATTTCAAGGTTAAGCATGACACACTCATGAATACTAAAGCAAACCCACCGAATACCCAAATTGCAAATGTTGCAGTGCTATTTTAATATTTTCGAAGGATAACAACATCAACCACTGTCTAAACATCAGCACCACACGTTAAAATCATGCGCCTGCATTCTACTCACAACAAAGGATGCTGATGGTTATATCATTGGCACATTAAGCGAAATAATCTCATCATCTAAGATCTTATCTTAAGGGAAACGCGCTTAATCTTCCAGCTGCTCAGCCTCTGCCTGCTGCGCCACCACTTCCATAGCCTGTTCAGTTGGTCGCACTGAAACAGGTTGATATTGCACTTGATGCTCATCTTTTACTCTGTCTCTCTGGCTGATGAAATAGATCATGATCAATGCCGTCAAACCATTCACGCCCGCGAGATAGATAAAATAACCTTGATTGCCAAGCAAATCTAAAATAAAGCCCATCGTCATCGGGCCGACGATTGAGCCTAGGCCATAGACCAACACCAACACGCTAGAAGCCGCGACCATTTGATCGGGTTTTAAACGATCATTCGAGTGCGCGACAGTGATGGAATACATAGGCAAGGCCATTGCACCAAAAGCGCCATATAAAGCATAAAAACCTAAGGAACCCACGCTCTGGCGTAATATTAATATACAAAACAACGCTGACATTATCGCTGCAAACACTAATACGATGCGCCTGTCTCGGCTATCAGACAACCAGCCAAGCGGCCATTGGAATACTGCTCCTGTTGCGATGACCAGCGACATAAACATAGCGATCTGCTGAATACTTAGGCCAATTTTAGTGGCATATACCGCCCCCATTCCAAAAATAACACTATGCCCAATTGCCACGCAAAACATACCCACTACGCCCGCAGGGACAATGCTATATAGCTTGGCGATGCTCATAGAGTCCGTTTGTTCGGTATCAGGGCTTTGCTTACGGCTGATTAACATAGGAATCAGCGATAAAGACAACAATATTGAAGCGATGATGAATAGTTTTACACCGCTAGGGTCAGCCACTTGCAACAACCATTGCCCTGCCGCTAAACCTATAAAACTCACCACCATATAAATTGAGAATAAGCTGCCGCGCGTGTCATTGGTTGCGAGCTGATTTAACCAACTTTCAGATACGACATATAAACCTGCAAAACAAAAACCTGTGACAACACGCATGAAAAACCAAAGTGGCGCATTGATATAAAGCACTTGAATTAAAATTGCGGTTGAGGCCAAAGAGGCTAAAGCAGCAAAAACACGGATATAGCCCACGTTTTCAATGACTTCTTTAATCATTCTCGACCCCATCAAAAAGCCGATGTAATACCCTGTGGCGATAATACCTAATGCGGTGGCGCTAAAGCCTTCGTGCGTACCACGCCAAGACACTAACGTGCCTTGCAGGCCATTGCCGAGCATGAGGAAAGCGATGCCTAAAAATAAAGGCCAAGAGGTGATGAGAAGTTGTCTCATAATCGCGTTTAACTGAGATGAATGATAAGTTTGAAATGTAATTTATATTACGCTACAGATACAAGCTTTTTTTGCAAGTAAAAGTAAAACTTATGCCGAAAGGATAGATTAGCGCGTTCAGTGGCGCGTCTTCGACCTTGGCGAGGCATCGCCCTTGACTGGACTTGGGCAGGAGAGTGACTAAAGCGTTTTCAGGCTTCCAGACGTTGGATAATATTATGGTGATGATCTATGCCCGAGAATTTACTTAATTCTTGCAAGCCCGTTGGGCTGGTCACATTGATTTCTATCAGCTTGCCACCGATGACATCAATCCCAACAAAAAACACGCCCATTTCAAGCAGCTTTGGTTTAATGGCGGCACAAATAGCGAGATCGTATTCATCGAGTTCGACTTGCACCGCTTCGCCGCCCATGTCTAAGTTATTTAACTCTTGTCCAGGCGCGTGCACGCGCAAAATGGCGCCGATGGGTTCGCCTTCGACCACTAAAATACGCTTATCGCCCTGCTCGGCTTCGGGCAAATATTCTTGCGCGATCACCCATTGCTTACCTTGATGGGTTATTTTATGAATTTCGGCATCATCCTCACCTTGTCGATAAAAGAAAATACCCTTGCCGCCAAAACCATCCACGGGCTTTAGGGTGATTCGGTCGTGTCGTCCAGCGAAAGCTTTAATGTCAGCCACATCGTTCGACACAAAGGTTTGGGGCGTGAACTGAGGGAAATGTATGGCTGAAAGTTTCTCATTCCAATCTCGCACGCCTTGTGGATCATTCACCACTTTCACCTTAGACGGTAGAAAATCTAGTAATAAAGTGGTGTAAAAATAGCGGCGGTCAAAGGGAGGATCGGTGCGCAACCAAACCACATCGATATTGGCCATGCTTGAGGTGGTTTCAGCGATGACTTCAAATGGCGTGTCGTGATCATCATTAACTTGCAGCCATTTGACCTTAGCCATGAGCTGATCATGGTCTAGATATAGATCACGCTGATCTAAATAACACACTTCATGGCCACGCTGATAGGCGGCTAACATCAAAAAATATGAGGTATCTTTCCAAGGCTTGACCCCTTCTAAAGGGTCCATGATAAAAGCATGTTTCATATCGTTTACCTCGCCTAACTATTTAGCGGCATTAAACCGCGCTTGCGCTGCACCTGAATCGATCGCTGCGCGCGCTAAATCGGCCGCGGCAGATAAGCTTTCAGCCTTGCCTGTATGATGCAAAGCAATCGCGGTGCCATATACCAAGCTATCATACATCGCACCTTGCTCGCCTGCTAAGGCAGCTTGCCCCATTTGGGCCGCTAAACTCGCCACGGCTTCAGTATCAACAGGCGATGCTAAGGCATCAGGCTGGCGTTCTGGCTTAGGTAAATCATCTGGCAGCGGCACTGCGCGTTCGCTTTGGTCTATGCCCATTTCTTTTGGGTCTAAACGTACTTTTTCATCTTCGTTGGTTTTTTCATCAAAACGAAAATATCGCGCCACTTGTGATAAAGATGGCAATACCCCGCCTTCAACCCCACGCACCACCATCGCAGTATCGTATCCTGCTTGCTTGGCTAACATCGTATAAACAGGCGGATAAGCACGATGTACAAAGCCCCCCAACATGTGGGTTCTGCGCGCATGTAATGGTCGTGTGATGGTTTCGATGGTGGTTAACACGCTGCGTTTCACCATGCGCTCACGGAGCGATAAAACATCATGCAAAGCTGGGCAGCTTTTTTGTTGGTCTAAATATGCCCAGCCGATATCATTGTTTTCAATTTGGGCGGCTGCTTGTGCTGGGTTTAAATCAACATTAATATCTGCTGCGCGCAAAATTTTACGATGCGTCACGCCATATTTAGGGCCGATATATTCTGCACCTTGCAATACAGCAGGTAACCCACAAGCGCTCATAACCGCAGGCAAAAAAGTTGAGGCTGGCACGCCCCGTGCAAAGCCATCAAATGGGTCAGCGATATCGACTAAATCATCCACTGCGACATCGGCCGATTGGACATTGGCTAACAAGCCTTGAATTGAACCTATATTCTCTTCTTCGGTTTCGCGCTTCATGCGCAATCCGATCAAATACACTGCGGATTGCACCGCATCCATTTCACCTGACAGCACCGACATCATGCCGTCTTTCGCTTCTGCGCTGGAAATCGATTTACCTAATTCAGGCCCCGTGGCAACGCGCTGAATATAAGAGCGCATCCGCATTTCAGGGCTTAGATCAAAATGTTCAATACTCATGAGTCTTTATCTATTTGTTTGTTTCTGGTATTTGTTTCTAGTGTTTATCGCTAGTAAGTTTAACCACTTGCGCTAAATTTTCGGTGACTTCATTCACCACATCGGCATTGTCCCCCTCAACCATCACCCGCACCATCGGTTGCGTGCCTGAAGG
>JAZGFQ010000047.1:0-4816 GCA_036479635.1 Arenicellales bacterium | reverse complement strand
TTACCGCGCCAAATGAGCAGTTATCGTGCAACGGTTACGCTGGACGATTATCTAAAACAAAAGAACGTGGTCGGCATTGCGGATATCGATAACCGTGAGTTGACCAGAATCTTAAGAGAAAAAGGCGCGCAGTCTGGCTGTATTTTGGCCGGCGATGAGGCTAAGGCAGAAAATGCCGAGCAAGTCGCGATTGAAAAGGCCAAAGCCTTTGCAGGTTTAGGCGGTTTAGATTTAGCCAAGGAAGTGACCACTGATAAAGCCTATGATTGGGCTAAAAGCGTTTGGTCTCTAGACGAAGGTTATATGCTGGCACCGACGAACAAAAAAACTTATAAAGTGGTGGCTTACGATTTCGGCGTAAAACACAATATTTTGCGCTTATTGGTAGATCGCGGTTGTGATCTGCACGTTGTGCCTGCGCAAACATCTGCCGCTGACGTTTTAGCGATGCAGCCTGATGGCGTGTTTTTATCCAACGGCCCTGGCGACCCAGAACCTTGCGATTACGCGCTTGAAGCCATTACCACTTTGCTTAAGAAAAAAATGCCTATATTTGGTATTTGCTTAGGTCATCAGCTCATGGCTCTGGCCAGTGGTGCACAAACCTTCAAAATGAAAACAGGGCATCATGGGGCGAACCATCCAGTGCAAGCGTTAGAGACCGGAAAAGTAATGATTACCAGTCAGAACCATGGTTTTGCAGTTTCAGCAGAAAATCTGCCTGAAAACTTAAGCGTGACGCATCAATCCTTATTCGACGACACCATTCAAGGCGTTCAGCGCACAGATTGCCCCGCTTTTTCATTCCAAGGCCACCCTGAAGCCAGCCCGGGGCCGCAAGATATTGTGGGTTTATTTGATCAGTTTGTCGAGTTAATGGAGAATAATCATGCCTAAGCGTCAAGACATACAAAAAGTCCTCATCATCGGCGCTGGCCCGATCATCATCGGCCAAGCTTGTGAATTCGATTACTCAGGCGTGCAAGCCTGCAAGGCGCTCAAAGAAGAGGGTTACACGGTTATATTGGTGAACTCAAACCCTGCCACCATCATGACCGACCCAGGCTTTGCCGATGCGACTTACATCGAGCCGATTGAATGGAAAACAGTGGCGAAGATCATTGAAAAAGAGCGGCCTGATGTTTTGCTGCCGACCATGGGCGGGCAAACCGCGCTGAACTGTGCCTTAGATTTAGACCGACACGGCGTATTAGCAGAATTTGGCGTTGAGATGATCGGCGCGCGTAAAGAGGCGATTGATAAGGCCGAAGACCGCGAGAAATTTAAAATTGCCATGCAAGGCATTGGCTTGGAATCGGTGACGGGTGATGTCGCGCATTCAATGAAGCAAGCGCATGAAGTCTTAAAAATCACGGGCTTGCCTGCGATTGTGCGCCCCTCGTTCACCATGGGCGGCACGGGTGGCGGCATTGCGTATAACATCGAAGAATTTAACGAGATTTGCGAGCGCGGCTTAGATGCCTCGCCCACCAATGAATTGCTGATTGAAGAAAGCATCATTGGTTGGAAAGAATATGAAATGGAAGTGGTGCGTGATCATAAAGATAACTGCATCATCATCTGTTCGATCGAAAACCTAGATCCAATGGGCGTACACACCGGCGATTCCATCACCGTGGCACCCGCGCAAACGCTTACCGATAAAGAATATCAGATCATGCGCAATGCTAGCATTGCGGTGCTGCGTGAGATAGGTGTCGATACGGGCGGCTCGAACGTGCAGTTTGCGATTAACCCTGATAACGGTCGCATGATCATTATTGAGATGAATCCGCGTGTATCGCGTTCATCCGCACTCGCCTCAAAAGCCACGGGCTTCCCGATTGCGCGCATCGCGGCTAAATTGGCGGTGGGTTATTCATTAGATGAATTACGCAATGAAATCACCGGCGGTGCAACCCCAGCTTCTTTTGAGCCGAGCATCGATTATGTCGTGACAAAAATTCCACGTTTTGATTTTGTTAAATTCCCGCAAGCGGATGATACTTTAACCACGCAGATGAAATCAGTGGGTGAAGTGATGGCGATTGGCCGCACCTTTCAGGAATCACTGCAAAAGGCTTTGCGCGGCTTAGAGATTGGCCGCACGGGTTTAGACCCTTTGGCAGATCTAAGCGGCGAGCCGAGCGAAGTAGATGAAATCTTAAGCTCGCATTTGCGCATTCCTAAGACTGATCGCTTATGGTATATCGCTGATGCCTTTCGCTTTGGAATGTCAATTGAAGACGTGTTCAAGCGCTGTATGGTTGATCGCTGGTTCTTGGCGGAGATCAAAGATTTAGTGGATACCGAAACCCAAATTGCTGAGCAAACCTTAGCCACATTAGATGCGGCAACGCTTAAATCATGGAAGCGCAAAGGCTTTTCAGATATGCGCATGGCGGCGCTGTTGGGCGTAAAAGAACAGCAAATGCGCGCACGGCGTTATGCATTAGCGGTGCATCCTGTGTATAAGCGCGTGGATTCTTGCGCGGCGGAGTTTGATACCTCAACGGCGTATATGTATTCTACTTACGAAGATTTTTGCGAATCACGCCCGTCAGATAAAAAGAAGATCATCGTCTTAGGTGGCGGACCGAACCGTATCGGCCAAGGCATTGAGTTTGATTATTGCTGCGTACACGCGGCTTTAGCCTTGCGTGAAGATGGTTATGAAACCATTATGGTTAACTGTAATCCTGAAACCGTTTCAACCGATTACGACACCTCTGATCGCTTATATTTTGAATCACTCACGCTCGAAGACGTCTTAGAAATTGCGCGCATCGAAAAGCCGTACGGCATGATTGTGCAATATGGTGGACAAACGCCATTGAACTTGGCGCGCGCATTAGAGGCAGAAGGTGTGCCGATCATCGGCACTTCACCTGATTCAATCCATAAAGCCGAAGATCGTGAATATTTCCAGAACTTACTCAACGATTTAGATCTGCTCCAGCCGCCTAACCGCACTGCCACCAACTCTGAAGATGCTTTGGTCTTGGCCGAAGAGATTGGCTACCCACTAGTGGTGCGGCCGTCTTATGTTTTAGGCGGGCGCGCGATGGAAATCGTGCATAACAGTGAAGATTTAGCCTATTACATGAAAACGGCGGTGAGCGTTTCCAACGAATCACCGGTGTTGTTAGATCGTTTCTTAAATGATGCGATTGAAGTCGATGCCGATGCAATTTGTGACGGCACGGATGTCGTCATCGGCGGCATCATGGAACACATTGAGGAAGCGGGCGTGCATTCAGGTGATTCCGCCTGCTCATTGCCGCCGTTTAGCTTGAGCGATGCCATGCAAACCGAGCTAAAGCGTCAAACCCGCGCAATGGCGCTGGAGATTGGCGTAGTCGGTTTGATGAACGTGCAATTTGCCATTAAAGGTGAAGATGTTTATGTGTTGGAAGTGAATCCACGTGCCTCGCGCACCGTGCCGTTTGTTTCTAAAGCCACGGGGCGTTCTTTAGCGAAAATTGCCGCGCGCTGCATGGCAGGGCAATCATTGGCCGAGCAGGGCATCAGCGGTGAAGTTGTGCCACCTTATTATTCCGTGAAAGAGGCAGTGTTTCCGTTTAATAAATTCCCAGGGGTCGATACTATTTTAGGCCCTGAGATGAAATCAACCGGTGAAGTCATGGGTGTGGGTAAAACCTTTGGCGAGGCTTTTCGTAAGGCCTTATGCGCCACTGGGCAGAGAATTGAGCGCGAAGGGCGGGTGTTAATCAGCGTCAAAACGGCGGATCAAGCCGCGATGATGCCCATCGCCCAATATTTCGCTAAAGTGGGTTATGAAGTGGTTGCCACCGAAGGCACGCGCGATGCTTTGATGGCCGCAGGCATTGAGGTGACGCTAGTGAATAAAGTCGCAGAAGGGCGGCCACACATTGTTGATCGCATCAAAAACGATGATTTTGATTTAATCTTCAACACCACGGCAGGCAAGCAATCCATTAAAGATTCTTACACCATTCGCCGCGAAGCCTTGCTTAGAAAAACCACCTATTTCACCACCATTGCAGGGGCGAGCGCGGCAGTAGAGGCGCACCGCTCAGGCGAGGAGATTGAAGTTAATCGTCTGCAAGACTTACACTTAAGCTTGAAACATGGCTTAGGCGCCGCATAAATATAAAGATGTCAGATAGAATATTATTAACGCCTGCGGGCGAAGTGGTGCTGCGCGCTGAATTAAAGCGCTTGAAAAGAACCGACCGCCCAGAAGTGATCGCCGCGATTGCTGAGGCAAGGGCGCACGGTGATTTATCCGAGAACGCGGAATATCATGCCGCGCGCGAACAGCAGAGCTTTATCGAAGGGCGCGTTAAAGAGCTGGAATCTAAACTTTCCTTAGCTGAAATCATTGATGCGAGTAAATCCAGCGTGCAAGGCAAGGTAATCTTCGGCACCTTTGTCGATTTATACGATATTACAAGTGAAGAAGAAGTCACCTATCAAATTGTGGGTGATTTAGAAGCGGATTTACAAACCGGCAAGATATCCGTCAGCTCACCGCTGGCGCGCGCCCTCATTGGCAAAGAAGTTGACGATGAAATTCGCTTTGAAGCGCCCGGTGGCGTGAAAGAGTATGAAGTGGTGGCTGTTCGGTATTCTTGAGTCTTGAGGCGTCATTGGTGTGGTTGCGAGCGATGTATGAGAAAATAGTAAGCCTTTCAGTTAAGCGTTTAATCAGATAATTAGCTATTAAGGAAGAATAAGGGCTAAAATATCAAGTATGTCAAAACTCGATATCGTAAAAGAAACAATTTCTTATTTAAAGTTTTGGTTGGGTGTGTTGGTTGTTTCAGACATC
>JAZGFQ010000046.1:0-6878 GCA_036479635.1 Arenicellales bacterium | reverse complement strand
GGTTTCCGCCTTGGTTTTGATTGCGAAAACCGCCTGCCCAGCCGCCATTGCCGCTGTTTTGGTTGTTGACGTTATACTGATTCTGAGCCGGTGCTTTGGCAGCGCATTGTGTGGTGCTAGGGCAAGTGCGGATTTCAGTACGGGTATCGTCACAAAAAAGGGCTAATGGCTGGCCATTACATACGGCTTTTTTAGAATCCAGCCCTAAATTAGCGCAGGTACGGCCGTTACTTTTTTGCCAGGCGGTATTAGTGCATTGGCTGGCTGCCTGAGTGATAGGTGCCACGAGCATCACGCTTGCTACGATAAATGAACTGAATAAAGTCTTAAATGTTTTCATTTGAGTTTCCTTTTAATGAAGGTTTATGAATTGTTGTGCACTCACTATAGCGCGTTTTGCTCAAATGAGCGAATGCAATATTTTAGCCGTATTCACTGAATCCATTCTGAATATCGTTATGAAGCCACTTGTGTAATCAAGTCTTTAAGTTCAACGTCCATTTTATCCAGCACCTCATCATATGGAAACGCGCCTAATTTCTTGCCTCGACGGCTTAGGTTCACAAAGTTAGGCCCGCACCAGAGGCCTAAATCTGCGTCATCGGTTTCGCCGGGGCCATTTACGCGACAGCCCATCACCGCAATACTCAGCGAGTGTTGCTTGGCATATTGGGTGCGAATTTTAACTTGATGCGCTAAGTCAATGAATGCTTCGTTCTCCACGCGTGAGCAACTGGGGCAAGAAATAATATTAAGGGTGTTTAGATCAAAGGCATTATGTTCAACGCTTTGGCCTGCTTGTGCGTCAGCGATGATACGGCGGCCAACTTCAATTTCTTGTTGCTTGAGTTCATGCGGCAAGGTTAAAGATACACGCAAAGTATCGCCGATGCCTTGGCTTAGCAGCGGTAAAAAAGCCATGCGGGTTTTGCTCACGCCGTCAGGCGGCATGCCAGCTTCGGTCACGCCTAAGTGCAGCGGAATTTCAGGGCGCTGTGCGGCAAAGCGTTCATATGCTTCTTGCGCTTTGCGGGGGTCAGAATTTTTCAGAGACACGCAATAACGCTCAAAGCCGATGCTGTCGAGTAATTCGCAGTGTTCAAGCGCGCTGGCGACCATCGGGCCGATAGGGTCATCTGCGGGGAACTGATCTATCTTGGACGGGTCCATCGAGCCAGCATTGACGCCTACGCGCATGGCGCAATCGTATTGCTGGGCAATATCAGCTAAATATTTCACCTTATCTTGCCACGGCTTGCTTCTCTCATGGTGGTATAAATGCCCAGGGTTATACCGTAGTTTTTCTACGTGAGGTGCCAGTACAGCCGCAAGGCGATAATTTTCTTGTAGATCAACACTCAGGTTCGCTTCGGTTTGTGCGCGTATCTCAATCAGTGCTTTGGCATCGCGTTGATTATCCGCAGCGATGCGAATGATGTCTGCATTGACCGATTCAAGATTGCGAATTTGCGCTAAGGTATCTTCAATTTGACGCGTGGGTGTGGCGCACATGCTTTGCACCGCGATTGGATGGTTGGCGCCAATGGTGATTGAGCCGATTTTAACGGCGCGCGTGGGTTTGCGTTGAATCGGGGCTGGAACAGCTAATTTAGACATTTAAGGCTATTTTGAATCTTTAGGATAAAAACCAAATAATGGTATAGTCCGCGATGAGTTTAATCAATGGATTCTATGGGATATGGCGCACCTTTCTTCAACGCCGTTTGATTTCGATAAAATACGCGCCTCATTGCAGCAACAAAGCTGTGAATGGATTGATCAATTTGAGTTTTTTGAATCCATCGGCTCCAGTAATACAGAGCTCATGCGCCAAGATACCCTGCACGGTAAGGTCTATGTGGCTGATTTTCAAACCGAAGGCAAAGGGCGTTTAGGCAAGCGATGGCAAAGTGGTGCAGGCAGTAGTTTAATGTTTTCCTTGGGTTGGTCGCCTGATGTGGCTTTGACGGCGCCCTTAAGTTTGGTGGTGGGCGTGGCCTTAGTGGATGCCTTGCGTCAGCTAGGCGTGCAAAATGTGGGTTTAAAATGGCCGAATGATGTATTAGCTGGCGAGGCTAAATTGGCGGGTATTTTGGTGGAATCTAAAACGCTGGGTGCGCGCACACACTATGTGATCGGCGTAGGTTTGAATATTTGGCATCAGACTGCAGGTTTAAGTGAAGTTGAGCAGGCTTGGACAGATTTACATGCCCTGGGTTTTGAGTTAGATCGAACAGTTATTTTGTCAACGATTTTAATCGGATTAGATAAGCGCTTTAGGCAATTACTTGAGCACGGTTTTGCGCCGATTCGGCAAGATTGGCTAGCGCGCCATGCCTTGCAAGATGCAAGGGTTAGTTTTCAGCATGGAAATGAAATACGAGAAGGGAAAATTATGGGCATTAATCAACTAGGTGCTTTGGAAATTCAAACGCAGAATGGGCTTGAAGTGCTTCATTCGGGCGAAATAAACACAGTAAGGCTCAACAGTAAGCAGGCGAATAATCATGGTTAAGCATATCGGCGCGATTGATGTCGGCAACTCAAGGGTTAAATGGCGTATCGGCTTGGGCGAAACACACGTTGCTGAGTCTGTGTCGGCGTTGGCGGTGCAATGGCAGGCGGCGGCAAAGGCAAATAAGTTGCCCCTACATTGGATGGGCTCGAATGTTCGAGGTTCAGCGATCGCTTTAGAGATAGATGACGTGATGCAGGATATATTTGGGCAAGCCGTACGCTGGCAGCAATCAGTGCGAACGGCCTGCGGGGTGGTCAATGCTTATGATATTCCTGAACAGCTGGGCGTGGATCGATGGGCGGCGATGCTGGCCGCACACGCAGCATCGCCACATCAGGCATGTACTGTAATTGATGCAGGTACGGCCATTACTGTGGATACGTTGGATCAGCAAGGCGTGCATCGAGGCGGCATTATTATGCCGGGCATCAGCACTATGCTGGCATCGCTAGATAAGGGCACAGGCCTGATTTCTAGCATGGATACCTTGGATGACATGCAATCGGTCTTGCAAAGTACGCAAAAATCGACACAATCAGCCGTATTGGCAGGGGTTTTGTTTGCAGTTCAAGGGGGTATTCAGGCGGCAATTAAACACCAAGCACAGCAAATAAACGGTAATATCGAAGACATGAATATATGGCTGACAGGCGGAGACGCTCAAAAATTAAAGTTACAAGGCATGCGGCCGCAGTATGCGCCTGATTTAGTCTTGCAAGGTTTGCAGTTAATGGGTGAATGCGCATGAAATGGATTGCAGTGATTTTAGCGTTGTTAAATGTGATGGCGTATTTAGCGGGTTTAAAGTTGGGCGAGGGTGAGATGCAAGTAATGGGCGCGCAGAATATCAGTTCTATTAATGCGCAAGCGATGACGGTGATTGCGCCCGCTAAGGCAGTTGCATCGACAGCGAACACGCTGGAAACAGGTTCAAGTTTGGATGATGAGCATATTGCGAAGCTGAAGATTAATGCTCAAGGCCAAGTGCTTAGGTCACGTACTTCTATAACAGACGGAGCCTTGAATAAGGCGGTGATTGCGCCAGTGACCAAGCCAGTCGCTAAGATTAAATCCGCGTCACTTGCGCTGTTGGCAAAAAAGCAGGCCGAACTTGCTTTAAAACCAAGAGTTGAAAGCAAAACCCAAGCTAAAACCCAAGCTAAAACCCAAGCTAAAACTCAGGCCAAAATTCAAGTCAGCCCTGTGCCTAAGGAAAAGCCTGTAAAGGTTGCTAAGGCATCTATTCCAAAACAGGCGCCTGCGATTGCCGCATTGCAGTGTTATCGTGTGGGGCCGTTTAATAATGCCAATATCTTGGCGAATGTGCGCCAAAAATTAGAAGCTAGAAAGCTGGTGTATGCCATTGATTCGACGGCATCTAAGGCAAAACTTAAGGCTGTGCGCGTGTATTTAGGTGGGTTTTCTGGCACGCAAACCTTAGCGCTACAAAAGCAACGCTTAGTGAAGATGGGGGTGGATCATTACATTGTGCGCGTAAAGGGTGTGGCGGTCTTGCAGTTGGGTTATTTTAATGAGCCCGAGCGCGGTAAACTTTATCAGCAGCGCTTGATATCGCGCGGCATTGCGGCAAAAACTGAAATGATTTATCACGATAGCGCCCGTCAACGCTGGTTGAAATTGGCAAATGTTTCCTCAAAAGTAATCAATGGGCTTACATTGCCTGAGGGTATTCTGGCGAATCAGAGAGCCTGCCCGTAAAAGGGCTTTTATTTTAGATAGCAGATTAATTTAGGGTTGGTTTTTCAGAGATTTATAAATATATCTTAAGAATATTCCCTAGAAGTAACTTTCTATTGAAAAAAAAGCTTTTAGCCATTGCGCTTATCGCTCTCTTTGCATAAAATCGCGCTCCCATTTTTGTACTGGGAAATTAAACGAAGATTGGCCCGCATAGCTCAGCCGGCAGAGCAGCTGATTTGTAATCAGCAGGTCGTGGGTTCGATTCCCTCTGCGGGCTCCATTTTTGTTTTTGTGCAAGCGTATTGATTTTAAAAGAAATTCGTGCGTTTTATATGTTGTTTGGAGGGGTTCCCGAGCGGCCAAAGGGGGCAGACTGTAAATCTGCTGGCTCAGCCTTCGGAGGTTCGAATCCTCCCCCCTCCACCATATGTTGTAGGTGATGCTGGCTAGAGCAGTAGTGTGACGATGAAGTAAGTAGTGAGAACCGATAGAGGTTTGACAAAATCGTCAGGAACGATTTTGATCAACGAGCCGAAGGCACGTTGATCCGGTAGGGCGGAAGACAGGATGTCTGGAGTAATCCTCCTCCCTCCACCATATGTTGTAGGTGATGCTGGCTAAGATAGCGGTGTGACGAAAAATTTAATTTTCGGCCCGTGTTGTTGATATCGAGCCGGGAAATAGAAGAGTCTTGCGGGTGTAGTTTAATGGTAGAACTTCAGCCTTCCAAGCTGACTACGTGGGTTCGATTCCCATCACCCGCTCCAGTCTGTGAGGTGTGTTTAGCTGTTAGGCAGCTCTACGCCTTGTTTTGCCCACATGGCTCAGGTGGTAGAGCACTCCCTTGGTAAGGGAGAGGTCACCGGTTCAAATCCGGTTGTGGGCACCATTTATTTTGGCCTGGTGTATTGCACTAGGTTGTACGGTGTTTTGTGTTGTTTATTTTGTTAAGTGATTAATTGTAAAGAGGAACGTAATTGTGTCTAAAGAGAAATTTGAAAGAAACAAACCGCATGTCAACGTTGGCACAATCGGCCACGTGGATCATGGTAAGACAACCCTAACAGCGGCATTGACCAATGTATTGGCGAAAGAATTTGGCGGCGAAGTCAAAGCTTTTGCAGACATCGATAACGCCCCTGAAGAGCGTGAGCGTGGTATCACGATCTCAACGGCACACGTTGAGTATGAGACGGCGAATCGTCACTATGCGCACGTTGATTGCCCAGGACACGCGGATTACGTTAAGAACATGATCACGGGCGCTGCCCAAATGGACGGCGCGATCTTAGTATGTTCAGCTGCAGACGGCCCAATGCCTCAGACGCGTGAGCACATCTTATTGTCACGTCAAGTAGGCGTGCCTTACATCATCGTATTCATGAACAAAGCGGACATGGTAGATGATGACGAATTATTAGAATTAGTTGAGATGGAAATTCGTGAGTTATTAGACTCCTACGATTTCCCGGGTGACGATACACCTGTGATCATCGGTTCTGCTTTGAAAGCATTAGAAGAAGGCGATGAGTCAGATATGGGCAAAGGCTCTATCTTGAAACTTGCTGAAGCGTTGGATACTTATATCCCTCAGCCTGAGCGTGCGGTTGAAGGTGATTTCTTGATGCCGGTTGAAGATGTATTCTCAATTTCTGGTCGTGGTACGGTTGTAACAGGTCGTATTGAGCGTGGTATTGTTCACGTTGGCGATGAAATCGAAATCATTGGCATTAAAGATACCTTAGTGACGACTTGTACGGGCGTAGAGATGTTCCGCAAGTTGCTAGACGAAGGTCAAGCAGGCGATAACGTGGGTATCTTATTGCGTGGCACAAAACGTGAGGAAGTTGAGCGTGGCCAAGTATTGGCAAAAGCGGGTTCAATTAATCCACATACAAAATTCGAAGCTGAGGTTTATATCTTAAGCAAAGAAGAGGGTGGCCGTCATACGCCATTCTTTAAAGGTTACCGTCCTCAGTTTTACTTCCGTACGACTGACGTAACGGGTGAGTGCATCTTGCCTAAAGACGTAGAGATGGTAATGCCGGGTGATAACATCCATTTAGATGTTGAGTTGATCGCACCAATTGCGATGGACGATGGATTGCGCTTTGCGATTCGCGAAGGTGGCCGTACCGTTGGTGCGGGTGTTGTTGCGAAAATCTTAGCTTAAGTTCTTCGATCCCAGTTTAAATTTAATTAACGTAACAAGTTTTAGAGGCCATTACGGTGAAAGTTGAAAGTCAAAAAATTCGCATTAGTCTAAAAGCGTACGATCACAAGATGATAGATCGCTCTGCGTTAGAGATCGTTGATACAGCGCGCCGCACAGGTGCGTTAGTCAAAGGTCCTATTCCTTTGCCGACTAAGAAAGAGCGTTTCGATATTTTGCGCTCGCCTCATGTTAATAAATCCTCGCGTGATCAGCTAGAGATTCGTACGCATAAGCGTATTCTAGACATCATTGAGCCAACTGATAAAACAGTTGATGCTTTGATGAAGCTAGACCTCTCTGCAGGTGTTGGCGTTGAAATCAAGCTGAACTAATCAGTTTGTTATAGATATTTAAAAGGTTTAAGAAAATGGCTTTAGGTTTAGTAGGCAAGAAAATTGGCATGACGCGCGTCTTCACAGAAGAAGGTGTATCAGAGCCTGTTAC
>JAZGFQ010000045.1:0-6552 GCA_036479635.1 Arenicellales bacterium | reverse complement strand
GTAAAATAGCAGTTGCACCTTGGCTGATTTTTTTACCGCGATGGCAAATGATAACAACATGCTGGCCGATTAATTCAGGCGTTAAGGTGCTGATGCTTTGAAAAGGGTGGCGAAAAGCACCGGGGATATTCAAAGGTGCAGAATTAAAATCTTCATCAATACGTAAATCAATCAGCACAGGGGCTGAAGGCGTGCCGATTAAGCGTGATAATTGAGAAACAGTGATACTGGCTGGTGATGGCATAACGCATCCTCCTAAATAGGAAATTATTAAATTTATACCTTGGCCAATCTAGAGCCGTAAAAGCAGTTATGCTTTAGATTCAGCGTTCTATTTTTGAGCAAGGTAAAAGGATACGAAACTTAGGCTGGCGCCTCACGGGGCGTTCGTGACCCCATGAGGAAACTCTAATTGAAAGCGTTGAAATTGTCTAGCTGAAACTTAAAACAACCACTAAATGCGCTTCAGGCTTATCTGCCAATGCTCACCATCAACCGCGCCTTCAGCCTTAAAGCAACTGACATCACCCGCACTTAACCATTGCTCGGCTAAGGTTTCACTGGCGAGAGTGTCGCGATAAGTCTCTAGTGCTTTAGTGACTAAATCGCTGCCTTCAATGTGTAGGGCGATGCGATCTGATATTTGTAAATCTGCTTGCTTGCGTGCATCTTGCACACTGCGCACGAGCTCACGCGCAAGGCCTTCGAGCGCGAGTTCAGGTGTGATGTTCGTTTCCAGCGCGACTAAGAACTCACCTTCTTCTGCCGAGGCATAGCCTTCTGCTGAAGCGGTTTGGATGATGACATCTTCTGGGCCGAAGGTAATCATTTCGCCTGAAACTTCCAACTCAAAGCTTTCACCATTGGCCACTTTGCCTGCAATTTCAGCGCCATTCGCTTCTGATAAAACTTGCTTCATCGCCGGCACTAACCTGCCGTGGCGCTTGCCCATTTCTGGCAGCTTAGGCTTGATATCATAGCTGACGATATCGGCATCTTGCGCAATGAACTCCACTTCTTTAATGTTCAGTTCTTCTAGTACTTGATTCAAATGAACGTTGAGTGCTTGCTTCGCTTGCTCATTTGGCACGCGTACTAAAATGCGTGATAAAGGCTGGCGAATTCTTACTTGAGATTTCTCTCGCGTCGCACGGCCTAAGCCCACTACTCTTTGCACTACGTCCATTTGCGTTACTAATTCATCGTTTAGCAATGCAGTGTTGACGGTTGGCCACGTTTCCATGTGCACACTTTCTGGGCGCTCTGGGAAAGGCATTCGCACTAAGTTCTGATAAAGATGCTCACTTAAGAACGGCATAAAGGGCGCGGTTAAACGGGTGACGATTTCCAGCACTTCATAAAGGGTGAGATACGCCGCTTGCTTGTCATCGCCAGATTCACCTTTCCAATAACGGCGGCGGTTTCGGCGCACATACCAATTTGAAAGTTGATCGACTAAAGTTTCAATTGCCTCACCCGCAGGTTTAGACGTGTAGTTATCTAAACCATCGGTTACTTTTCCGATGGTTTGATGCGCTAGGGCTAAAATCCAGCGGTCAATCAACGGGCGATCTTGATAGGCAACATCACGGTTGAGATCGACTTCATCTAATTCGGCATACATCACGAAAAAAGAATAAGTGTTCCACAACGTGTTAATGAAACTGGCCGCGACTTCGCGGATGATATCCACTGACATCCGTTTTTGTGCTTCAGGGGAAATACGCGCTAAGAAATACCAGCGTAGGGCATCTGCACCGACGGTATCAAATACATCGTAAGGGTTTATGATATTGCCTTGAGATTTCGACATCTTCTTGCCGTTGTCGTCAACGATATGGCTGAGACAAATACAATTCTTATAGGCTAAATCATCATCGACTAAAGCTGCGATGGCGTGCAAGGTATAAAACCAACCACGGGTTTGATCAATCGCTTCGCAGATGTAATCAGCGGGCGCGTGTTGCTCAAAAATATCTTTGTTTTCGAACGGATAATGCCATTGCGCATAAGGCATTGCGCCTGAATCAAACCAGCAGTCAATCACTTCGGGCACGCGCGTATAGGTTTTACCGTCTTTCTCAAACGTGATTTCATCCACCGCTGGGCGATGTAAATCTAGCTCGCTTAATTCGCGCCCTGTTAAGGTTTCTAATTCTGCCACTGAGCCGATGCAAATATGGTCGCCTTCTGTGCTGGTCCAAACGGGCAGGGGTGTGCCCCAAAAGCGTTCGCGCGATAATGCCCAATCAACATTACCTTCTAACCATTTTCCAAAGCGGCCATCTTTGATGCGCTCAGGTACCCATTTAATTTGTTGATTCAATTCCACCATGCGATCTTTGACATCGGTGGTTTTGATGTACCACGCTTGTTTGGCGTAATAGATTAATGGGTCGCCGGTGCGCCAGCCAAAAGGGTAGTTATGTAGAACAGTTTCTTCTTTAAATAAGATGCCGCGCTTTTTATATTCTTCAATTAAGAGCGGGTCGGCATCTTTGAAAAACGCACCAGCAGCAGGGGTGATTTCAGGCTTCATATAGCCGTCTAGGTTCACGCCGTGCAATATCGGCAAACCTTCAGTTTTGCCTAAGGCTAGATCGTCCACGCCATAAGCAGGCGCGATATGCACGATGCCGGTGCCGTCTTCAACGCTGACGAAATCTGCGCACACCACTTTAAAACAGTTAGTGTCATCGACGGGCAAGTAATCGAGTAAACGTTCATATTGGCGGCCTTTTAAATCGGCACCTTTAACGGTTTTAATCACCGCAGGTACGTCTTCGCCAAACACCTTTCCTAGCAACGCTTCGGCCACAATAAAGGTTTCACCTTCGTGTTCAACATAGGCGTAGTCGATATCTTCACCCACTGCCAGCAAGAGGTTAGAAGGTAAAGTCCATGGGGTTGTCGTCCAGACTAAAAAGGAAGTGTTTTCTTCGCCCGCTAATGTAAACCGCACGGTAATCGATGGATCTTCAACTTCTTGATATCCCTGCGCGACTTCATGTGAAGAAAGCGTTGCGCCGATGCGTGGGTCATAAGGCACGACTTTATAGCCAGAGTAGATTAAATCTTTCTCCCAGATGCGTTTAAGTAATGCCCATACGCTTTCGATATAGTTGTTATCGAGTGTGTAATAGGCTTCATCTAGGTTCACCCAAAAACCCATGCGCTCGGTCATTTTTTCCCATTCACCGATATAACGCATCACCGAATCTCGGCAACGTTGGGTAAATTCTGCCACGCCAATTTGCTTTTCGATTTCTTTTTTATCGAAAATGCCCAGCTCTTTTTCGATCTCATGCTCCACGGGTAAACCGTGGGTATCCCAGCCCGCTTTGCGCGGTGCATAAAAACCTTGCATGGTTTTATAACGCGGAAAGATATCTTTATAAGCGCGTGCTAAAACGTGGTGAATGCCGGGTTTGCCATTGGCCGTTGGCGGGCCTTCATTAAAGGAAAAGCGCGGCTTGCCTTTGGATTGCTCAATGCTTTTCTCAAAGATGCTTTGCGCCGCCCAAAAGGCCAGCATATCGGTTTCAAGGCCAGGACCGTTGTACCGGCCTTCCACTTTCTTAAAGCTTTTTTTTGTAGTCATGGTGATCAGCAGTTTCAAAATAAATAAGGTTTGTCATTGCGAGCGAAGCGCGGCAATCGTCGTGACGAACAGAATAAACTGAACGAGTCTTCAACCTTGGTGAAGTGTCACCCTCGGATTGCCGCGCGTTGCTCGCAATGACGGCGTTTTTCTGGACACAAAAAAGCCCCAGCGCATAAAATACGCTGGGGCGAGATATTCGCGGTACCACCCAGTTTTATCCAACCCTTGCGAGCAAGATCTTATGCAGTCAAATGACTGGCTATCTATATCGAAGATAAATCGTCCAAGCTTAATGCGCTTATTTTATAAAGGAACAAACGGTTCAGCAGGCAGCTCAGGGAGGATATTCATCAAATTAAATCTACAAGGCTCACACCAACCCTTGCTCGCTTTAAATCTAGGTTTTGATTACTCAGTCCCGTCTAGGCTTTATCAAAGGCTGAATTCTACCCGAGTCCTCTTAAAAGGCAAATAGATATTTATTTTCAAGTTGGTTTCAGGGCTGGCAGAGAAAACTTACTTAGGCATTTATACAAGAATTTGACCGCCCTTTTAATTCTCGATCTTTAAGCGTAAGCGATATATTAGGTATTCTTAGGCTTACCTCTCCCGATGAGCAAACCATTTTCTTTCATATATTTTGCATTAAGCTTGCTGGCATCACTTTTTGTTAGCCATGCACAGTTATTCGGAAAATACCCTTTCTTTTTATCCAGTCTAGTAAATGCTATGTCTCCGTTTGGTGGGTCACCGACATCATTACGGAAATTTTTAAATTCTCTCCACGATTCAATTACTCCAATATTGGCTATGTAGTATTTAGACTTTGGATTTAGTGCATTGTCGAAGATACCTCGCCAGGCTTTGTATATCTTAGTTCCAACCATGCTTTCCCCTCGATTTGCAGGCTTTTTAACATTAATATTTCCTGTGGATATTCTTTTCTTTGCTGCAGAAATAGAAACCCCCTTTAGCACCGATAAGTATTCAGCAGCCTCATATACACTTTTAAACTGAACTTCATCGATTGTGGTTGGCTTCCTATCTGAGCCGCCACTTACCCCTCCAGTGGAAATATTGTGGCCATTCGGTATTAATGTATTAAGTTTCTCAATCCATTTACGTTCTTTAGATTCCAAATCTACTTTTGTGGTCCCTCTATCTATTTCTTCAATCGTGAAGTTGCGTTCTCCATATTTTCTGATCGCTGTGTGTAGTGATTTTTCATTTTTTATATGGCCGGCTTTTGCTTGTGCAACGTGATATTTCCATCTGCGTACTAGGATTTGAACTGTGAGTCCTACATATTGAAACTGAGTAACTAAGTTAGTGACTAAGTAAATTATTCCATTTGAATATCCCGGGTTTGGGATTTTTTCAAAAGCTTCTTCCGAAGGCAGTCCATTTGCAATCCATCGTGATATCGTTTTCCTATCTGCAGGTGGGTTAAGTCGTCGTACGGCCTCCTTTAGATTAGGGTATTTTGTACCAAACACTTCAATTTCATTAATTTTTCTTTTATTGCGAATGTAACCTTTTGAAAATATTATTTTTTCAGATAGTCCTGCTTGGCGGCGTTTGAGCGCTCTGTGGTAGTCGACGCCTAGGCGCTTACACTTCGATTTAAATGTCTCTGAACAAACGGGGCACTTCATGCCCCTACGATGATTGATAGGAGTTACAAAGAAGGGGCCATGCTTTTGGCAGATAACTTTACTTAGTTCACGAATCCCCCTATGCTCAAACTCGGAGTAATCGTATTGATCGCCATGGATAGCTATAAATTCTGAAACGGCTTCTTTAGTTGTTTTCTTCCTCGTCATTACTCAGATATTTCGCGAGACAGACCAAGTTGATTTAGTTTTTTTAAGCTCACGAAATCAAATATTATTCTCTAAGCGTTCAACCAACCAAAGCTTAATAATAGATTGGCGTGTCACGCCAATACGGCTGGCTTCCTTATCCAGTGAATCGACAACCCATGCTGGAAAATCTACATTGATTCTTTTCTGTTTTAAGTTAGGGCGCGTGGCAGAGGCTAGATCAAGATCATCAACAATATCTGCTTGGTTATCATCAAATTTTTTTTCGAATGTTTTAGCTTTCATAAAGCGTTACCTCAGATTTTCGTGCGCGCCTGACAGAAATAATTCTAATCATTCCATATCGATGTGTAATAACAGCAGACCAAAGTTTGCGATCTAATTGAGCAATCACAATGTACCTGGGTTCATCTTCTGATTTAGCTTTGATTTCAATCAGGTTGGAATCGAGCCAAAGTAATTGTGCTTCCTCAAAATTAATGCCATGTTTCTTGAGGTTAGTGGTGCTTTTATTGTGATCGAATTCAAATAGAGGCATTGAGTAAAATATATACCTAAAATACTCAAACTACAAGTTAAGCTGCATGCTTCTTCAAATGCACCAACAATAAAGAAATTGTCGCAGGGGTAATCCCTGGAATTCTAGATGCTTGCCCAATGGTGGCAGGGCGTTGATCACCTAATTTTTGTTTAGCTTCATTCGACAAGCCGCGAACATTGGTGTAATCCAATTGCTCAGGTAGGCCCTTATCTTCCATTTTCGCTTGCTTGGCCACTTCCTCACGCTGGCGCTCGATGTAACCGCCATAGCGCGCTTGAATTTCTAATTGTTCGATGACTTGTGGGTGCGTAACGGCTTGCTTAGCTTCATCTAAGGCCATTAAGGCAGCATAAGAAATATTAGGGCGAACGAGCAAATCATAGAGGTTATGTTCACGCTTCAAATCATCGCCCAACACGCTTTTAACAACGTCCTGATCAACCTTGCTAGGGTGCAACCAAGTGGTTTTTAAGCGTGCGGTTTCAGCTTCAATGAGCTTGCGTTTTTCATTGAATGCTGTCCAGCGTGCTTCATTCACTAAGCCTAGTTCATAGCCTTTTTCGGTTAAGCGTAAATCAGCGTTA
>JAZGFQ010000044.1:0-12058 GCA_036479635.1 Arenicellales bacterium | reverse complement strand
AATTCAAATACAAAATGGCGAAGCCGCAGCAGGCACCTTTAGCGCGAATGAAATGCAAGCGCGTGTTGATAAATTACGTGTCCTAATGGCGGCAAAAAAAATAGACAGCGTGTTGATGTCGTCTTATCACAATATTAATTATTACAGCGATTTTATCTATTGTTCGTTTGGTCGGCATTATGGCTTAGTCATTAACGCGCAAATGCAAACGTCTATCTCTGCCAATATTGATGGTGGGCAGCCTGCGCGTCGCACTTTTGGTGAGAATCTTATTTTTACTGATTGGCAAAAAGATAATTATTTTAGAGCCGTTGCAAAATTGATCACAGGTAAGCAAACCGTTGGGATTGAATTTGATCAAGTTTCACTGCAAATGATGACTAAACTTAAAGCGGCCTTGCCCGAGTGTACTTTTGTTGATATTGCCCAAGGCGCGATGAAACTTAGGATGATTAAATCAGCAGAAGAAATAGCGCATATTAGCAAGATGACTAAAATTGCTGATCTAGGCGGCGCAGCTTGCGTTGAAGCAATTGGCGTGGGCGTGTCAGAACATGAAGTGGCACTACATTCTACGCAAGTGATGGTTAAAGAAATTGCACGCGTTTTTCCTGATGGTGAATTACTCGATACATGGACATGGTTTCAATCAGGCATCAATACCGATGGCGCGCATAACCCAGTGACTTCACGCAAGATTGAGGCGGGTGACATCTTGAGTTTGAATTGTTTCCCGATGGTGGCGGGTTATTATGTGGCATTGGAAAGAACCCTGTTTTCTGAGTTCGCAACAGATGCACATTTAAAACTTTGGGAAGTGAATTGTAAGGTGCATGATGAAGGTAAGCGTTTAATGCAGCCGGGGGCGCGTTGCTCAGAGATTGCGCTGGCGTTAAATGAAATTTATGCCGAACATGATCTACTACAATATCGCACCTTCGGTTATGGCCATTCTTTTGGGGTATTAAGCCATTATTATGGCCGCGAGGCAGGCCTAGAATTACGCGAAGATTGCGAGACAATTCTTGAGCCGAATATGGTGGTATCGATGGAGCCGATGATTATGATACCCGAAGGTTTGCCCGGTGCAGGCGGATATCGTGAACATGATATTTTAGTGGTGGGTAAATCTGAATCTCAGAATATCACCGCTTTTCCTTATGGTGCAGAGCATAATATTATTACTTAAATTTAGGCGTGATTATAAAAGGCTAGCGTTATTTGGCGAGATCAAACAAGGCTTCAATTTCATCGCCGCCAACCCCCGCTAATAAGGGCGATAAATCACCCTCAAGAAACATAGCTTTACTGGCGTTAATAATGGCAGCATGGGTAATGCGCGCAAGCGCAGAGCCAAGCGAAATTCTGGCCACACCTATGTTTGCAAATTCTTGTACCGTATATTTTGCAAAAGGGCCTGCGGCGAGGGCATTAACAGGAATATCCACCGCAGCGCAAATAGTGTTTAAATCTTCCATTGAATGGGGCATCGGCACATAGATGACATCAGCGCCCGCAGATTCAAATGCTTTTATTCTACGAATCGCTTCAGGTAAATCATACTGATTAAGCATGATGCCATCGGCACGGGCGGTAAGCACAAAGTCCGTTTCTAATGCCTGCGCAGCATCGGCAGCTGCCTCAATACGTTCGACGGTATGCTCAAAAGCATAAGGCGTTAAATCAGGTAAGGCGGTGTCTTCAATGCACGCACCTGCAAGGCCAATGGCGCCGGCTGCTGTGATGGTTTTAGCAACGGTCTCGGGGCGGTGTCCATAGCCATTTTCAAGGTCGCCACTCACGGGTAAAGGAGTAGATAACATCAGTATTTTTGCGTGCGCTAACGATTGTTCAAGGGTGATTTCGCCCATGTCTTTAACGCCTAGCGTAAAGGCGTGGCCTGCTGAGGTAGTCGCAATGGCTTGCGCACCTAAAGCGGTTAATAATTTTGCAGAACCAGCATCCCATGCGTTGGCTAAAATAAAAGGCTTACCTGCTTGGTGGAGTGCGCGAAAAGTAGAAACAGTATTAGAAAAAGCCATGTGGTTCACCGAATTTTAAAGGCTTTCAGTATACGCATAAATATTATTTTTGAAGCGGTACAGTTCTTAAATATTTATACGCTAAATGATATATTTCACACTTAAATTTTGATCGTTATTAATATAATGCCACATTTAGAAAACACGTTTACACAGCTGCTTAAAACACAGCCTTATTTGCTCGCTGATGGCGCGACAGGTACCAATTTATTTCAAGCTGGCTTAATGACAGGTGATGCGCCTGAGCTTTGGAATATTGATGAGCCAGATAAAATCCGTGCCCATTATCAAGCCTTTGCCGATGCAGGTTCAGATATTATTCTAACCAATACCTTTGGTGGAACGCGCTATCGTTTAATGCTACACAAAGCGCAAGATCGCGTTGAGGAATTAAATATAGCGGCAGTCAAGTTGCTAAAAGAGGTGGTAGAAAAGGCAGATAAGCCGATCGCGATCGCAGGCTCTATTGGTCCAACGGGAGAAATATTAGAACCCAATGGCCCTGTAACGAATGCCGAGGCAAGTGCTGCATTTAAAGAGCAAGCGGCCGCATTAGTTTCGGCGGGTGTTGATGTTTTATGGCTAGAGACGATGTCGTCTATTGAAGAGGTAGAGGCGGCTGTTGATGGCGTAGCAGAATTTGGATTGCCGATTGTGTTCACCATGAGTGTGGATACCAATGGTCGTACTATGATGGGCATCACGCCTGAGCAAATCATACATTTATCAAGCAATGTTTCCAGTAAGATTCACGCGTGTGGCACGAACTGTGGTGTGGGCGCTTCAGAAGTGGTGGCGACAGTCATGACCATGAAAAATGCCAGTGATGATGCATCGCCTTTATTGGTCGCAAAAGCGAACTGCGGTATTCCTGAATGGCTGGACGGAGAAATTGTTTATAACGGTACGCCTGAATTAATGGCGAATTATGTGCATTTAGCGTTAGATGCCGGTGCAAAAATTGTAGGTGGATGTTGCGGCACTTCTTATAAACATGTGGCGGCCATGCGCGTAGCGATGGATAATTATCAGGCGAGTAATGTGCTGAATATGGCAAAGGTTGAATCTGAGTTAGGCAAGATTTCAAAAGGTGCGATGGATTTGTATCTAGGCATTGATAACGTCGCTGCAACACTCGCAAATAAGAAATCTAAGCGCCGAAGGCGTGCTTAAGAAAGGGCGTTGAGCTCTGTTTTAACTTCTTCTAATAGCCACTGACGAAACGCAGCAACATTTTTTTGTTGGGCTTTAGCTTCGGTACACACAAAATAAAAAGCAAAATCTAAGGGAATCGTATGGTCTAGTGGGCGGATTAAGCGCCCAGCTTTTAGGTCGTTTTCTACAATGACGCTACCCGTTAATGCAATGCCTTGGCCTTCAACGGCAGCCTTAACCACCAGTTCTGCACTTTCATAGCGTAGGCCACGGTTGCTGTCGATATCATTAATGCCCAGTGTTTTAAACCACATCGCCCAATCAGGCTGGCTTGCGCCGAAGTAATAGTAATCACCATGAATGAGGGTGAAGTGTTGAAGGTCAGCTGCGGTTTTTATGGGTGGCTTATTGTTGAGTAAACTGGGGCTACAAACGGGGTAGACCTCAAGGGGTAATAAAAAATCTGTCACTAGCCCAGTGTAATTCCCACTGCCAAAACGAA
The DNA here is from genome assembly GCA_036479635.1 of Arenicellales bacterium. Classification (GTDB taxonomy): domain Bacteria; phylum Pseudomonadota; class Gammaproteobacteria; order Arenicellales; family Poriferihabitantaceae; genus JAAELZ01. Next base: position 8,359 of record JAZGFQ010000044.1, on the reverse strand, counting down.
TGCCTGCATCGACATCACTATTATTCAAATCGATTAATTTTTTGCTGGCATCAATTCTGACATCTATATCGGGATGCAAGGCTTGGAAGTTCCGAAGCCTTGGCATGAGCCAGCGAGAAGCAAAGGCTTCGGCAACGGTAATGGTTAAAGGTTTAGTTTGGTTGAATTGTTCAATGGCACGCATACCTTCAGAAAAGTTATTCAACCCTTGGCTTAAATAAGGCAAACAAACTTGCGCTTGTTCAGTGAGTAGAATCATGCGGTTTTTTCGCTTAAAGAGCGCAAGCCCTAGATAAGATTCAAGCACTTTTATTTGCTGGCTAATCGCGCCAGGCGTGACATTAAGTTCTTCAGCTGCCTTGGTGAAACTCAAATGCCGTGCAGCAGCTTCAAAGGCGCGCAATGCATTCAGAGGAGGTAAAGGATTCATTTCAGTTTAGAATTTCTAATGTGAGCGCCAGAACTAATCGTTTGTTAAAAACTAAGATATCTCTATATTAAGCCTACACAGTTAATTTATAGAACTTTTTATTAGGAGATATACTAACATGAAAAACCAAGACAAACACTTTGAACTTCAGTTAAGACAGGCACAAGCCATCATTGGCTTGGCGCATTGGAATGGAATGGGGATAAATTCGGATACTTTGAAATATTATGAACAACGCGGGCGACAATTACATGGCCAAGCCGTTACCCAATCCGTTTCCCCGGTTATTACTCGGGTGATGAATATCAAGAAAACCTTAAAGAAAGTGATTAAACGGGCTGTTATTAAGCCTGTCCGCGCCTATTTTCAGCAACGTGAAAAAGCGTCTTCAATTCAAGCCTTAATGCATTTAGATGCAGAGCAATTGGCAGATATTGGTATCTCTACTGAAATGTTGAGTGACTTACAGCGAAATAAAATAAGCACGGCATCGTTGAATACGTTACGCGTGGATACGTTGAAAGTTGAGGTAAATAAATTTTCTGAATCATGCAAGCATCACGGCTTAATTCAAAAAGAACCATTCAATGAACATACTTTGAATGATCCTGTTTATTTGAAAGAATGCGGTTAGATTAAGACCTCAGCATTCAGTAATGCTCACCGCTAACCCTCCGAGCGAGGTCTCTTTATATCTATGAGACATCTCCTCGCCCGTTTCCTTCATGGCTTGGATGCAACTATCCAGTGGCATAAAATGCTCACCGCTACCGCGTAGGGCGAGTGAGGTGGCCGTGAAAGCTTTGATGGCACCAAAGCCATTGCGCTCAATACAGGGCACTTGCACTAGCCCTGCCACCGGGTCGCAGGTTAAGCCAAGGTGATGTTCAAGTGCGATTTCAGCCGCATTTTCAATTTGCTGAGCGTTGCCGCCTTTGGCTGCGCATAAACCTGCGGCTGCCATAGCCGCCGCAGAACCGACTTCACCTTGGCAGCCTACTTCAGCACCAGAGATCGAGCTACGATGTTTGATTAGGCCGCCGATGGCCGCGGCGGTTAATAAGAAATCTCGGGCTTGCTCGATACTGCCACCATCGTGTTTTATGAAATAATATAACACTGCAGGAATCACCCCAGCCGCACCGTTCGTGGGTGCCGTCACCACTGCATGGCCAGCGGCATTTTCTTCATTGACTGCCATCGCATAGGCGCATAACCATTCAGAAACATCCACCGTTCCTTCATGGGTTTTGAGTTGTTGATATAAGTTTTTAGCGCGGCGCTGAACGTTCAATTTTCCGGGTAAAACGCCCGTGGTGTTTAGGCCCGTTTCTATGCAGTGTTGCATGGCCTGCCAAATATTATCTAAGCCTTGATCTAATTGTTCAGGTGTTAATTCCTTAAGTTCATTTTGGCGTTTCATCTCGGCGATGCTCATTTGGCTTTCGAGTGCGCGTGCAAGCATGGCCTTAGCAGAGTCAAAAGGGTAGGGACTGGTGTCACGGTGCTCCATCTTCAGGGGTGCAACGGTTTTATCAATTTCCTCAAGGTTGGCAATAAAACCACCGCCAATCGAAAAGATGGTTTGGCTGAAAATAATATGATCATCTACATTGATGAGTTCAAAAATCATGCCGTTAGGATGTTGGGGCAATGGCAGGCCTAAATCAAAAACAATATCTTTATCTGGCGAAAAATCAAAAGCGTGTTGGCCAATGTTAAGCGGCTTATTCCAAAGGCTTTGCGTTAGTGCATCGACATCCGTCTCGGTGAGGCTGTCAGGCGCATAACCGTGCAGGCCTAAAACGATGGCACGGTCGGTGGCGTGGCCTTTACCCGTAAACGCTAACGAGCCTTTTAAAGTACAGCGCACTTTTAAAGGTGTTTGCGCGGTGAGTGTTTGATTTTGTATCGCCTCACGGAAACCTAAAGCAGCGATCATCGGCCCGACTGTATGTGAGCTAGAAGGGCCTATGCCGAGTTTAAATAAATCTAAAACACTGATAAACATGATGCTGTTCTGTGTAGGTTAGGCGATATTCGAATCAGGGAACGCGGCTTTACGCTGGGTAATAAAGGCTAATAAAGCTTCATCGGTCGCTGGGTCTATTTCAGGCGCTTGGTAATCGTTGAGCTGTTGTTTATAGGCTGCATTGGCGCGCTGGGCGTGATCTAGCTCGCCATCAATTTTCCATTGCTCGTAGCTGTCATTATTGGCGATAGGTGAGCGGTAAAAGGCATCTCTAAAATTCGCTTTTGTATGTGCGCAGCCTAGATAATGTTGCCCTGGCCCGACTTCTTCAATAGCACTTAAGCCCTGTCCGTTTTCAGACATATCCACCCCTTTGGCAAATACCGCAGCCATGCCAGCTTGGTCACAATCCATGATGAATTTTTCATAACTCATGACTAAGCCACCTTCAAGCCAACCTGCAGTATGCAACACAAAGTTCACCCCTGCATAAATAGCGGGCTGCAGTGAGTTCGCCGCTTCATAAGCCGATTGCGCATCTGGCAGTTTACCCGAGCAAAACCCGCCGCCAGAGCGAAAGGGCACACCGACGCGCCGTGCCAAAGAAGCCATGATATTTAAAATCAAACCCGCCTCGGGTGTGCCGAAAGTGGGCGCGCCTGACTGCATTGAAATGGACGAAGCGAATGTGCCGAAAATAACCGGTGCACCGGGTTTAACCAGCTGAGTAAAAGCCACGCCTGCTAATGCTTCTGCAAGTGCTTGGGTCGCGGTGCCCGCGACGGTCACGGGCGACATTGCACCCGCTAAAATAAACGGTGAGACAATACAGGCTTGATTATTTCTGGCATAAACTTTTAGCGCGCCTAACATCGTTGCATCAAATGTCATCGGTGAGTTTGCGTTAATCAAACTGGTGGTGATGGTTTTAGGCTCGCCTGTTTCAGGGTTTAAGTATTGATCGCCAAATAATATCTCGCCCATTTCAACGGTATCTTGCGCACGTTCAGGTGCGGTCACTGAGCCCATATAAGGTTTATCAGAATAACGCATATGCGCATAGATCATATCGAAATGACGCTTATTGACGGGTAAATCAACTGGCTCGCATACGGTTCCGCCTGAGTGATGCAAGTGCGGTGAGACATAAGCCAGTTTGACGAAATTATTAAAATCATCAATGGTGGCGTAGCGCCTGCCTTCATCTAAGTTACGAATAAAAGGGCTGCCATAGGCGGGTGCGAGCACGATATTATTACCACCAATCTCAACATTTCGCTCAGGGTTACGCGCGTGTTGGGTGTATTGTTTGGGCGCAGTTTTTTGAATAATACTGCGGCATAAGCCTTTTGGGAAACGTACGCGATCGCCTTTTACGTCTGCACCAGCTTGTTTCCATAATTCCAGTGCTTCGGCATCATCGCTAAAATCGATACCGATTTCTTCTAGAATTTTGTCCGCGTTGGCTTCGATTTGTTGCAAGCCTTCTTCGCCTAATACTTCGTATAAAGGAATATTACGTTTGATGTAAGCAGGCGCAGTGGCAGCATCAGGGGTGGCAGATTGTCCTTTGCGAGATCGGCGTTTTCTTCTGGGTTCAGGCATGATATCTCTAATCTATAATAGGCTAAGGTTAAGAGCGAGGTAAGCTGTTGTCGGGATCGTATAAGGCTTGGTAACCCACCCCTTCAACACGAATGGGGAAAGGCTCATTAAAATAGTCCATGATGAATTCACGCCCTACTTCTGCTATATCAGCAGGCAAATAACCCAGCCCGATATTCTTTCCAATGGATGGGCCATACGCCATTGAGGTTAAATAAGATCGACGGCCTTTGGCATCCACAGGCACTTCTCCCGTGTTAGGGTCGATGATTGGGCACTGGCCAACGGGGTAACGCGCCACACCCTTGGTATCAATATTATCAACCATAGTGAAGGTACAAAGATAGGCGTCTTGTTGCGGGCGTTTTCGAATTTCGCGGTAAGCTTCTTTGCCGTGGAAATCAGATATTTTCATTTTAGGGCGGTTCAAGCCCGATTCAATCAAGTTGTAATCAGTGAGTAAATCGGCATTTTGTAAGCGCAAGCTTTTTTCCATACGCCGCGTGTTGGCATAGGTTTCAATGCCCACGGGCGTTGCACCTTGCTCGAAAATTAAATCCCATAGCGCGAGGCCATAGCTAAATGGCACGTGCAATTCCCAGCCTTGTTCACCCACATAAGAAATTCTAAAGGCCATCACAGGAATGCCTTTTAGGCTGATGTTTTTGGTGCTGGCGAAGGCGAAATTGTCGGCATCGAATTGCTCAGGTTCATCGGCGACAGCTTGCAATAATTTTCTCGCGTTCGGGCCCCACACGCCCAAACAAGCTTCGTGGTCACTTTGATCTTCAATGTAAACGTGCCAACCATGATCGTCTGCCATGCGTTTTAGCCAAATTAAATCTCGGTGGCCTGCATCCGCACCATCAATCACGCGGTATTTATCTTTGGCCATGCGTATCACGGTTAAGTCAGCGCGCACCCCGCCTTGGTTATTTAGAAAGTGCGTGTAAACGCCTTTGCCGATAGCGACTTTTCCGCCAACTTTCGCTACACAGGCATATTCCATTAAGGCTTCTGCATCAGGGCCAAGCACATCAAACACGGCAAAGTGCGAGAGATTAATCATGCCGACGTTATCACTCATCGCTAACTGCTCGGCATTCGAGACGCGCCAGAAATGACGGTTATCCCATTCGTTTTCACGCACGGGCACTTGATCCGCATATTTATCTAACAGATGTTCATTAGCAGCATAACCATGCGCGCGCTCCCAACCAGACAGTTCCATAAAGTAACCACCGAGTTCTTTTTCGCGTGGCCAAAAAGGACTACGACGCAGGCCACGGCCCTTGGTATAAGGCTCGCGTGTGTGCACGGCTGGGTTATAAATCTTAAACGCGCTTTCATAGCAGCGGTCATAAATATAAGCAGGGGTTTTTTGCACAGGGTAAAAACGCGAGACATCCAAGCTGTTGAAATCAACCTCAGTGATGCCGTCGGTCATCATATCGGCCAATACTTTACCAATGCCTGGGCCATCTTTAACCCATACCGCTTCGGCATACCATAAGCCGCGTGTGTTAGGTGATTCACCAATCGAAGGGCCGTTATCAGTGGTGACTTGCAACAAGCCATTGAATGATTGGCGCTCGTCATAACCCAGCTCGCCCAAGATCGGCGTGAGTTCCATGGCGCGCTCTAGCGGTGCCATGATCTGTTCTAGGTCTAAATCACGTTGTGAGGGCGACCAATGCGACTCCCCTGCTTCTAATAAATCTTTGGGGTGCAATAAGCGCGGCTCGGTCTCTTCGTAATAACCCCACTCAATTTGCCCGCCTTCAGAGGTTTTTGGATCGCCGGTATCACGCAAATAAGCTGAGTTACCTTGGTCACGCAATAATGGGTAGCCAATCTCTTTGCCGGTGTTTTCAAATTCGTTAAAAGGCCCGAAAAAACACAGTGGGTGATCCACGGGCATAATGGGTAAATCTTCCCCTGCCATGTTGGCAATTAATCGGCCCCACAGCCCTGCACAGACGACAACATGATCCGCTTCAATATAACCGCGTTCAGTATGCACACCTTTATTGCGGCCATCTTCAATTTCAAGGTCTATTGCGGAAGTGTTGGCGAAAGCTTGTAAATGGCCAGTGGCTTCAGCCATTTCCACCAATTCGCCGCAAACCGTTTGTGAGCGTGGAATCACTAAGCCTGCATCTGGATCCCACAGCGCGCCTTGAATCATGTCCTCTTCAATCAACGGCATTTTCTCTTTGGCTTCTTTCGCGCTGATCATTCTGACCTTTGAACCAAAAGCCTTGCCAGAACTAACACGGCGCTTAAGCTCTTCCATGCGCGCATCATCATCTTTACGTGCGACTTCAACGCCACCAATGCGGCTGTAATGGCCCATTTTTTCAAAAAAATCGATGCTGTATTTTGTGGTGTAGCAGGTCATGTTGTCATGCGCTGTCATGAAGCAAAAATCAGACGCATGAGAAGTTGAGCCGATGTCGGTCGGGATCGCGGATTTATCAATGCCGACGATATTCGTCCAGCCTTTTTCGATAAGATGGTGAACGACAGATGCACCAACGATGCCACCTAAGCCGATGATGACAACGTTTGCTTTTTGAGGGAATTTGGCCATGGCAATGATCTGAAATTTTGAGCAATTAAAGATGATTATAAGGCGGCTGATAATGCGCCTGTCTTCCTCAGTCCGACCTATACCGTTCTAAAAAAGATACTGAGTATCTTAAAATGCATTAGGCGTGCGGGCGCGCACCTAGTTTGTGACTACAAAGCTTCAATCAACTCCGGAATAACCTCAAACAAATCGCCCACAATGCCGTAATCAGCGACACCAAAAATCGGCGCATCTTCATCTTTATTAATGGCAACGATAGTTTTAGACTCCTTCATGCCCGCAAGGTGTTGAATCGCGCCTGAAATGCCGATGGCAATGTATAAATCAGGAGCGACGACTTTACCCGTTTGTCCGACTTGAAAATCATTTGGTGCGTAGCCTGCATCTACCGCTGCGCGAGATGCGCCCACAGCTGCATTGAGCTTTTCAGCCAGTGCATTGATTAAGGCGAAATCTTCTTGGCTGCCAACGCCGCGCCCACCTGAGACCACAATTTTAGCGCTGCTTAAATCTGGGCGCTCTGAGACAGTGACATCACGGCTGACGAATTGCGCTTTCTCATAGGCTTGATCAAAAACAAGTTCTGAAACATCGGCTGAATTCGGGGCTGAAGCCATTGCTTCAAATGCAGTTGCGCGCACGGTAATCAGCTTAATGCCATCATTACTTTGCACGGTTTGCAATGCATTGCCTGCATAGACTGGGCGCGTAAAAGTATCTTCGCTCTCTACGGCAACGATATCGGAGGCCAACATCACATCTAGCATCGCGGCTGCGCGCGGCATAAAATTCTTGCCGAAGTTCGAGGCAGGCGCAAGCACATGGCTGTAATCGCCTGCAATGCCTTTGACTAGCCAAGCAATGTTTTCCGCTAAGCCATCGGCGAGCGCCGCATGATCGGCATGAATAATTTTGGAAACATTTGGCGTGTTTTGTGCCGCTTCAAGGACTGCGCTGGCATTATGGCCGGCAATCAATAAATGAATATCGCCGCCTAAAGCAGATGCCGCAGCGAGGGTGTTAAAAGTATTGGGGTTGAGCGTGTTGCTATCATGCTCGGCAATGATGAGGATGCTCATGAGATTACCTTCGCTTCAGTTTTTAGTTTTTCAAGGAGTTCGGCGGCGTTGCTGACGATAATGCCAGCTTGCCTAACAGGTGGCTCGACGGTTTTAAGGACCGTTAGTCTTGGTGCAAGATCTAGCCCAAAACTGTTTGCATCTATCACATCAATCGGCTTTTTCTTCGCGCGCATGATATCAGGTAGTTTTGGATATCTAGGCTCATTTAGGCGTAAATCTGCAGTGATGATGGCGGGTAAGTTCAAGGCTATGGTCTCTAAGCCATCATCGGTTTCGCGGGTAAGTTGTACAGCACCCGCATCGATAACCACTTTGGAGGCATTCGTGCCTTGCGGCCAATCAAGCAAGGCGGCCAGCATTTGCCCTGTTTGGTTGAAATCGTCATCTATTGCTTGCTTACCCAGCAGTACTAATTGTGGTGCTTCTTGTTCTACGGTTTTTTGCAACAGCTTTGCTACGGCCAAGGGTTCGGTGGGCTGGTCTATTTCCAGCAAGATTGCGCGGTCTGCACCGATGGCAAGCGCGGTGCGCAAAGTATCTTGAGTTTTGGTATTGCCGATGGAAACGGCGACCACTTCTGTGACGATGCCTGCTTCTTTTAAGCGTAAGGCCTCTTCTAAGGCGTTTTCATCAAAGGGGTTCATCGACATTTTTACGTTGTCGATATCCACGCCACT
>JAZGFQ010000043.1:0-2980 GCA_036479635.1 Arenicellales bacterium | reverse complement strand
AGAGCATCTAGGCCCTGAATTGATTGAAGAGCGCTTGCCGGGCATTGCGGAATCTGCGCGTATCTTTGCCAATGTTGATGTGAGTAAAGCGCCGATTCCCGTGCTGCCCACTGTGCATTACAACATGGGCGGTATTCCCACTAATATTCACGGTGAAGTGGTGAATTTAGTGGATGGCAACCCAGATAGCATCGTGCCAGGTTTAATGGCCATTGGTGAGGCGGCCTGTGTTTCCGTGCATGGCGCTAACCGCTTAGGTTCAAACTCTTTATTAGATATTATCGTGTTTGGCCGCGCTGCCGCTAAACGTGCAGGTGAGTTATTAGAAAACGATACGCGCAAAATTGGCTTATCAAAAACGGCGGGGGAACAAGCGGTTTCACGCTTTGATGACTTACGTTATGCCAGCGGCAAAACACCCACGGCTAATATTCGTGATGATATGCAGCGCACCATGCAAAAACATTGTGCGGTATTTCGAACGGATGAAGTCTTAAGTACGGGTGTGGAGAAAATGGCGCAGATTACAGCACGCTTTGAAGATGTGAAAGTGTCTGATCGCTCGATGTCGTGGAACACTGATTTAGTGGAAACTTTGGAGCTAGAGAATTTATTATCGCAGGCGAATGTTACGGTTACCGCCGCGCATAATCGTCAAGAAAGCCGTGGCGCGCACGCGCGCGATGATTTTCCTGATAGAGATGATGAAACGTGGATGAAGCACAGCCTAACGTATTATGACAGCGAGACGGGTAAAGTTAAATTAGATTACCGCCCTGTGCACGCTTACACCTTAACCGATGAAGTGGAATACGTTAAACCTAAAGAGCGGGTGTATTAATCATGGCCGAATTTAGATTGCCTAAAAACTCCGTAGTTCAGCCAGGTAAAACCATTAAGGCTGAAACGAATGGGCGCACTAAGGTTTTTAATGTTTACCGATGGTCGCCCGATAAAGGCAAAAACCCTAGCTTAGATCGCTACGAAGTGGATATCGATGCGTGTGGCCCGATGGTGTTGGACGCTATTATTTACATCAAAGACAAGCTCGATGCGACCTTAGCCTTTCGCCGTTCTTGCCGTGAAGGCATTTGTGGCTCATGCGCAATGAACATTGATGGCACGAACACCTTAGCTTGCACCAAAGCCATTGACGATATCAAAGGAGAGGTGAATATCTATCCGTTACCACACCAAGAAGTGGTGAGAGATTTAGTCAGTGATTTAACCAATTTTTATGCGCAATATGCCTCAGTTGAGCCATGGATGCAGGCCAGTAAGCCGAAATCAAATATCGAAGAACGCCTGCAATCTATTGAAGAACGCAAAAAACTAGACGGCATGTATGAGTGCATATTATGCGCTTGCTGCTCAACGTCTTGCCCGAGTTATTGGTGGAACGGCGATCGCTACTTAGGCCCTGCAACGTTACTGCAGGCCAATCGCTGGATAGAAGACAGCCGCGATGAAGCCCAAGCCGAACGCTTAGATGCGCTGGATGATTCTTTCAAGGTTTATCGTTGCCATACCATCTTAAACTGCACTAAAACTTGCCCCAAAGGCTTAAACCCAGGCGAAGCAATTGCGAACATCAAGCGTAAACTGGCAGATCGATAAGGGTTGATAAGGCATGACGCAGGTAAGTTTAGGGAAGTTACGCTGGCGTTGCCGCCGAGGCACCAAAGAATTGGATAAAATGTTCAGCGATTTCTTAGACAATGAATACGCGCAAGCCTCTAACGAAATGCAACAAGGCTTTGTTTTGTTGTTAGAGCAGCAAGACCCAGATGTTTATGATTGGTTGATGGGCGCGGCAGTGCCAGAAGAGCGCGCTTTGTTGGCGGTGGTGAAGCGGATGCGTGAGCGTTGTGGGTTTTAAGCTGCTAAGCTAAATAGTTGTTATAATGTAATAGCTATGATAATTAAGTATTGTGTTCCTCTAATTTTGTCTCTCGAACTTTGAACTCCGAACTCCTATTGTTCGAACTGTGTACATATAAATGATACAATGTTTTGACATCAATAAACTAACAAGGGAGTAGAAATGAGTTATTTATCAATATCCACCAAAGGATTTATTCAATGGTTAGCGCTGGCTTTGTTTTGTTCAGTGATGGTTTTCACAGGCTCGTCATATGCGCACAATAAGGTTGTTGTCATCCCTCTTTTCGATGCGGGCAATCCCGCACTATTGTATGAGGTAGGAGATACGGGACCTGCTGGCGGCATCGTATTCCATGTGACAGAGGGCGGCCTTCACGGCTTAGAAGCTGCGCCAGTAGATCAAATAGATCAAAGTATTGGTGGAGCTCTTGATTGGTGTGATTTTGATTCTATTTCAGATATTTCAAATATCGCTAACTTAACTACAGCTAGCGATGCAGACCCTAGCAAAGGTGCAGGTAATACCGCAGCGATTATTAGCCTATGTGTAGCACCAACGGCTGCGAGCGTGGCAAGTAGTTATGAGGGGCCAACCGGCCTAACAACTGGCTGGCATTTGCCGAATAAAGAAGAATTAAATTTAATGCACGGCAAACAAGGGCTGATAGGTGGTTTTACCGCTGATGCCAGTAATTACTACTGGAGTTCCTCTGAGACCGCCAGTAGCGAATATGCTTGGAGCCAGTTCTTCGGCAATGGCAATCGGTTCGAAGATTTTAAGGGTAATAACAGGAAAGTGCGTGCTATTCGGGATTTTTAGATAGATGAATTCTAGAAGTTCAGTAGTTCAGTAGTTCAGTAGTTCAGTAGTTCAGTAGTTCAGAGTGGTTCGGGAGACGCAATGAGCTTCCCCCGAACTCTAACAGGTAGAAGCTGGATCATCGAAAAAAGAGAGTGAGAGGAAGAATGGGGAAACCTTAGATACACAGTTTTGATTCATAGTGTAGTGGTCAAGTAATTTTGGCCACAGATTTAGAGTTTTCCCAGTATTCCTGTTCAGCTCTGTTGGGCGGTAATCCATCATTGTGTTGATGAG
>JAZGFQ010000042.1:0-3040 GCA_036479635.1 Arenicellales bacterium | reverse complement strand
GCAGGCTCACCCACCGTCAACACCAAGTTTATGGGGGCTTCATGCATTAGCCAAAGCCCGGTAAATCTTGCCCATCATCTGAATCATCCTCGGAATCGTTATTGTGTGCATCGCGTAAAATTATTTGTATTTCATCTTGGCTGGGTTGCCATTGATAACGCGCCAACACAATGCGCCCGGCTTTATTGGGTGTCACGCCTTCTTGATTCAAGTACTGGAGCTGCCCACAATCTGTGCCACCTTCTGCGCGCGCACTGATCTCACCTTTGGCATTAATAACCCGAAACCAAGGGATATCAAGCTGAGCAGGTGTAGAAGATAAAGCATAGCCTACTTGGCGCGCACCACTGGCATGAATTATTTTTGCAATCTGCCCGTAAGTCGCGACCTTGCCTTTAGGGACCTGAGCGATGCAGTAATAGATGCGCCCATAAACGCCGCCCAACTCAATTAATGGCCTAGTTGGCATGGGTTTAAATGCTCAGGGGTATCAGCGCTTAATAACTGTTGGTTTAAGCCATCATATTCTAAATGAATTGTGCCAGAATCGTTTGAAAATGGGTTGCTTAAATCTACGGTTAAAATAGGCTGGCGCCCATCTATGCGCCAAGCATAGGTTTTATCCCATAAAGAAGCGCACTGAAATTTCTGTTGGGTGTATTTGTTGACCGCTTGCGTTAAAAACGGCAGGTAATCAAAAGAGATAATCGCCTTACTTTGCTCAACATTCAGCCTTAAACCTTCTGATGCTTGCGTTCCTGATGTGCCTAATACCGCGATCAAATAACCCGCCTGATTCGCATGCACTTTACCTGTCAGCACCACCTCTTGCGTTTGCATATTCGCATCTAACAAACCCAAGACCGCATCACACTCTGCGCAAGGCACATGACTAAAAAGGATGCCGACTTTCTCTAGTTTTCCCGAATGCAAGCTAGGCTTTAAAACCGATAAGCTACCGCAAGCAGATAAAAACAGCGCAACGATGGCGCATATCACTAACTTTAATTGTTTCATTTTTTATGTCTACATCAACTTTAAAACACAGTCTAAGAATATCACATCCTCTAAAGCGATTGCTTATTGCAATAGATAATCCACCATTGCCGCGACATCTTCATCGCTTAGATAACTGGTCGATTCATAAATCACCTCGGCCATCGCACCGCCCACTGTATCGCCCTCAGGCGTGATGCCCGTTTGCAGATATAAAATAATATCTTCTTTCGGCCAGTTTTTGATATCAGCCTTTTCACCCATAATCGCAGGCACGGGCTTGCCTTCTGGCCCACGCTGACTACCCTGCAAAGCAAGGCTGTGATTAATGCCGCCTAAAACATTACGCGGGCTATGACATTCAGCGCAATGCCCGGGGCCGTTGACTAAATACGCACCTCGGCTTTTAAAGGTTACTTTTCCCTGTTTAAAGAACAACGCCTTCCACGCACCTACTAAACGCCGAACTGAAAAAGGCCAGTTGAGTTGATGCGACTGGCTTGGGTTTGAAACCTCAGGAACGGTCTCTAGGTAGGCTTTTAAATCTGCGATATCTTGAGGTGCTAGCCGATGATAACTGGTGTAAGGAAACGCCGGGAAATAATGCTCGCCGCTGGGCGAGATGCCCTGCGTGAGTGCATGATTAAAATCGCTTAACGACCACCCACCAATGCCATGTTGTTTATTTGGGGTAATGTTGGGCGCGTAAAACGTGCCAAAGGGGCTGTCGATGGCAGCGCCGCCCGCCAGCAATTCACCACCATCGTCTATGCGCGTATGACAGGCCACACAGCCTGCCATTCTCAGCACATATTCACCATTCTTAGCATTTCCGTTAAGATCCTCGAACGAAATGCGTTCTGAGATAGAAGTTGAGTATTTCCAAGCAAGCCCAGCCATAACTAAGCCTAGGAAAATCAGCACATAAACGAACAATCGGCCAACTTGAGTTGCCTTCAATGTTCTAAAAATACCTATTCTTTAGGCTTACGAAAATCATCATGGCATGCCGAACAGGCTTTACCCGTTTTAGCAAAGACCATCCGTAATCCGCGCTTGTCTAAATCACCTTTAGCAGCTAGTTGCAGGGCTGCAATCGCTGTTTCTAGTTTTGTTGATAACTCAGAGAACTGATCGCCAGATGTCCAAATAGCAGGCAAAGCATCACTTTCTTTGTTATGCCTACTCGCGTCGGTATCTGGGAATTTTTCTGTAATGGTGCTGGCGTGGTCGGCCAAGGTTTGTGCCGATACACGCACTACGTCGAGATTAAAATCAGCTTTACCCTTAACGATTTTAGCCATCGCTTTCATCGCCTTGCCCATATCAGACATGCTGTCCATGCGTTCTTTAACGATACCTGTGGCCTTACCGTGGGCATCGCTGTGTGCATAACTCACAACGGGCATCATCGATACAACCATGCAAGATAATATCGTTAAAGAAATTTTAATTTTCATTATCTAACCCTATTTAAGTGACTGTAAATTGACCCATCATACCACCATCTTCATGTTCTAAAATATGACAGTGATACATATAAGGTGTTTGTGTATCGGTATAGCCTGCGAACGGAATCAACACCCGCACGATTTCACCTGGATTGACCAACACGGTATCTTTTAAGCCGCGCTCAGTCGCTGCCAAAGGCCTGCCACTTCGGCCTAATACTTGAAACTGGGTGTTATGAATATGGAACGGATGCGCCAACATGGAGTTATTGCTCAGCTCCCAAACCTCAAATGTATTGGCTTTCACGCTGAAATTAATCACCGCCATATCCATCGATTCACCGCTGATACTAAAGGCGCTACGCCCCATCATTCGGCCCATCATCATGCCTGGGCCCATGGCCATTTCTAGTTGCATCTTGCGGGTATTCGCTGGCTTGACTTTGCGCCAATCTGGCAAAGTAATCAGCTGGTTCGGAATGTAAATTGGTGTTTTCCCTGCTTGGCTAGGTGCAGTAATGCGCATCACCTCGAAAGCTTCATCATCACCGCCCATCATGCCCGACATCATTCCACCCATCATTCCGCCGCTT
>JAZGFQ010000041.1:0-3040 GCA_036479635.1 Arenicellales bacterium | reverse complement strand
CCGAAGAACAAATCGTGCGTTACTAATTCAGCCTCGATTAGCTCAACAACATCTTCTAAGGCGGTATTTCTAGGGAGTTTCATGAGTTCACTTCTAACATGGTAGGGTGATAAATTTTAAGGCCTTGTACGCCGTGTGACTTAAAGATCCAACCGCGCACCGTAATGGTTTTACCTTTGTATCGGCTGGCTTTACCTTTAAAGTATTTCTTCCAAAGCTCACGCTTAATCAGCACGCGAAAATCACCTTTTAGGTGCAAAATCTGATTGTTCTTAGATTGGCTAACGCGTTCAACCTTACCTTGGATGCGCCGATAACCTCGGCTGTTTTTCTGATTCGCTTGCGCAACGTTGATCGGTGCATAAAAATCATCACCCCATACGCCTTTTTTAGCCGCGCGTGCGCGTTGTTCGGCTTGCGTGTATTGATCTATATATCTAAGGTTTTTGCCAACCGCCACCGCAAAGGCCAAGCCTTTTTCCAGCAGCTGGCTCTGAATACTCTCACCTGATTCCGTGTATACATGCGCTAAAACACGCCCGTGACGATCTTTTCTCTCGTTGCCCGTTTCGAGCAAAACGGACTTGCCTTTTAATTTGTTTTGAACAAATCGTTTGGCTACATTCGCCAGCGGTTCATCGCGGAATTTTCCGTGACCAAGTTCAGGTGTATTAATGCCAACAAATCGAACTTTATCGCCATTTTTGAGCGTAATCGTATCACCATCAATCACCCGTTTTACTTTAAAGCGCTTAGCACTCGCTGGCGCCATCAGCGCATTAGGTTGCGTAGCGGCAGGTGCAGATAATGAGGGCTTATCTACATCTGCTTGTGGTAAATACTGGCTAATATTCACCGCATCATCACCACAGCCAGCGATGAGGAGTGCCCAAACAAAAAGGGCACTCCCAATGAGCGCCCTTTTAGAATCTACTGCAAACTTATTCACTGACAAAACAGCGATATTATTTTGCAATAAAATTTATGACTTACGACCATAACGCGCTTGGAATTTACCAACGCGGCCAGCGGTATCTACAATCTTCTGTTGGCCAGTATAGAACGGGTGGCACTCAGAACATACTTCAACGCTGATGTCTTTGCCTTCAGTTGAACCTGTCTCAAAGCTGTTACCACAGGTACAAGCTACAGTAATGGCGCTATATTGCGGATGTGTATCGGCTTTCATGTTTATTTCCTCGAAATAGTAACGCCAACGATGGCATTAAATAAAGTGTTCTGCCCAAAAATGGGGCGGTGAATATAGGCAAAATCAAGCTGAAACGCAAGTATCATGTCATTTAATTATTATTTAATGTGGCAATTATTCCACAACACTCAATGCGCTGACTAGGTTGTACTCAATATTCGTCAGTTCAAGGCAGAAAATAGGAATGTACACCTTGTACATGACTATTTTCTAACGCCGAAATGGCGGAGATTGAGTGCGAACTAGACAGTGCCGCTCTAACGATTCATGGACTGAAAGAACTCTGCATTGTTTTTGGTGGCTTTTAACTTATCCAACAAAAATTCAATCGCTTGAACGTCATCCATTGGATGCAATAATTTACGCAACAACCAAACCTTTTGTAACTCTTCAGGCTCCATTAATAACTCTTCGCGGCGTGTGCCTGATTTATTGATAATGGTGGAAGGATAAACCCGTTTTTCAGCAATGCGGCGATCAAGATGCACTTCCATATTGCCCGTGCCTTTAAATTCTTCATAGATGACTTCATCCATTTTAGAACCCGTATCCACCAAGGCTGTGGCTAAAATGGTTAAGCTACCGCCTTCTTCTATATTACGCGCTGCGCCAAAGAAACGCTTAGGGCGTTGCAATGCATTTGCATCCACACCGCCCGTCAACACTTTGCCCGATGAAGGCGCAACGGTATTATAAGCACGGGCTAAACGCGTGATTGAATCGAGTAAAATGACAACATCTTTCTTAGCTTCAACTAAACGCTTAGCCTTCTCTATGACCATTTCAGCCACTTGTACGTGACGTGTAGCAGGCTCATCAAAGGTTGATGAAACCACTTCACCGCGCACCATGCGTGACATTTCCGTCACTTCTTCTGGGCGCTCATCAATTAATAAAACAATCAGCTCAATTTCTGGGTAATTTGAAGTAATCGATTGTGCGATCTGTTGCAACATTACGGTTTTACCCGTTTTAGGTGCAGAGACAATCAAGCCTCGTTGGCCTTTGCCAATCGGTGAGATTAAATCAATCACACGGCCAGTTAAATCTTCCGAAGAACCTGTCTCACGCTCTAAGCGAAAACGTTTATCTGGGTGTATCGGCGTGCCGTTTTCAAATAAAATTTTACGCTTAGCTTCATCAGGATCTAAACCATTAATGGTTTGTACTTTCAATAAGGCAAAATAACGTTCTGAATCTTTCGGCGGGCGAATCAAGCCTTCAACGGTATCACCTGTTCTTAAGCCAAAACGACGAATCTGACTGGGCGAGACATAGATGTCGTCAGGCCCTGCTATATATGAGCTGCTAGATGAACGCAAGAAGCCGAAACCATCTTGCAGAATCTCCACCACACCGTCGCCATAAATATCCACGCCTTTCTTGGCCTGGTTTTTTAAGATGCCGAATATTTGATTTTGTTTAGGGCTGCGACCCACATTTTCAACGCCGAGCTCCTTGGCTAAATCGATGAGTTCCCCTGGGGTTTTGAGCTTGAGCTCAGAAAGTTTAAGTAATGATGACATATTTTAGATTTGTTTGCCCGAATGAGATGCGCGATAAACGCTAAGGCTTAGATTGAATTTAAGTTGTGGATTTGCGCTAAAACCATCAGCGTGATGCTAGGTGCGCGATTTGGAACCACTATTTATAAATATAGGATATAGAAAATAGCTTGAAGCGGATAATACTCAGAGTATTAGCGATTGTCTAGGCTTATTTGTGTCGTTCATTTTTAAATTTACACACAAAACAAACGCCTCAGAATCATCATGCTCAAATTGATTTTTTACCGCGCGTTAAATAATCCTTGGTCGACATCTCCCATAG
>JAZGFQ010000040.1:0-4083 GCA_036479635.1 Arenicellales bacterium | reverse complement strand
CTTCAACATGGCAATGCTCACAGGCTTGGTTGCATAAATAGCCTAAGTTTATTTGCAAGTCTTGTAGTTGGGTACGTTTTAGAACCCCTAAACCGTTATCTAGCAAGCTTTGATTGAAATTATGTTGTACGCGAATATCCATCGTGTCGGTATTGTTTATATTTAGTGTTTAGGCTAATGATAAGGCAACAAGTTCAAATAAACAAAAAATTTATGTGCTTGTCTGCACGAGCAACTGCTTCATGTGCTCTGTGCCCAGCGCATTTAAGCGTTTAATATTGTCTAATGGAATCTGATTCACATCTGGGTGGTGCTCAATCGCATGGCTGAGGCTGGCTTGGCGCAGTAAATGTAAGATGGGATACGGCGCGCGATTGCTGTAATTCTCTGCATCGTCAAACTCAGTGCCGGCGAACTGATAATCAGGGTGAAAGCTGGCAATTTGAAACTGCTCAGATAAATCTAAGGTCTCAAGTAAATTATCGGCCAAATTTAAGAACTGGTTATAATCGTCGAAATTCGTTAATACCTTTGAGTGAATGAGTAAGGTGGTTTCAATTTTGGGTTGTGCGATCAAGCGATTCAATTCGATGTGTAAATCTGTGAGCAGCGCGGTTTCGGTGTTTGCTTCAGAGACGCAATAATGAATCGTGTTTTGGATGAACTCACGCTGGGCGAAAGGGCAGAGGTTTAGCCCAATAACAATCGTTTCTAGCCAGTTTTTTACGGGCTGAATTGTTTGTTGATCGCTCAAAGCGCTACAATGCTAAGCGTTTAAGTCAGGCAAGACAAAATGCTCACCTGAGCGAGCTTTACCTGTATCACTCAATAAATTCAGATATAAGCTCATAATTTCGCTGTCATCAGGCGTGCGTAAATGTACTTGTTCTTCCGCTGGGTAGTGCTTGCGGCGCACGCTGGTATTCACCGCGCCGGGGTCAATCGAATTAACGCTAAAACCTTGCTTTTGACTGTCCGCTGCCCATTGTCTGGCGGTGGCTTCTAGCGCAGCAAAAGCACCTGCATGATAACCCCAAAAGGGTTTATGTGTGTGCGCTGAAAAATGGCTGGTAAAAATGATGGACGGTTGCTTTGCTAAGGCGAGCACGGTGTGTAACTCGCGGCTGATGCGATGCGGCAGCGTGCATAAAATATGCAAGGCTTTATCTAAAACATCGTCTTCAACCAAGTTAATCGGAGTTAAGGCGAAGGCTGCGTTGGCGGTATGAATTAAGGCATCTAATTGCCCGTGTTCATCTATAATTTGTTGGCGAATCAGCTCGGCAGTCTCACCGCTGAAATCTTTTGCCTCTAATTTCAAGATAGTGCTTTCTGTGCTGTAATCCGCTTTAATCTCATCGTAAACCGCATTCAAAGCACGGTTGTCTTTATCCATGAGAATAATATGCGCGCCTTGTGCCGCACAGCGCAATGCCAGCGCTTTGCCAATATCAAAGCCAGCGCCCGTGATGAGAAAGGTTTTGTTGTTAAATGTTTGAGTGTTCATGGTTAGCCTGTATTACGCATACCGGCTGAAATGCCATTAATGGCAATGATGAGCGCATCTTCAACGATACCTGTTTCACCTTTGCGAATGCGTGATAATAATTCAACTTGTAGAATGTTTAACGGGTCAACATACGGATTACGCACCACAATGCCTTGTAGCACGAATGGCTCATGCTTAAGCAAATAATCATGCCCCGTCAACTCTAACACCGCGTTAACAATATTCTGATATTTTTCTCGCAGATCTTCGCCCATTTTTTGCAAAGGTTCATCCACTAAAATGCGATCATACATCGCGGCAACGTTAGGGTCTGCTTTGGCCAGTACCATTTCGATTAAATCAACGGTTGATGCAAAGAACGGCCAGTTTTGCTGCATATCACGCAGTTGATCTTCTTTATTGGCATCTAAAGCAGCTTGTAAGGCCGAGCCAATACCCAGCCACGCAGGCAACATAAGGCGCGTTTGCGTCCATGCGAATATCCATGGGATTGCACGCAAATAAGTAATGCCTTCGCCTTTACGCCTTCTCGCAGGGCGTGAGCCGATTTTAAGCGAGCCTAACTCTGATTCAGGGGTTGCTTGTACAAAGTAAGGCACGAAATCTTTATTCTCACGAATAGTGCTGCGAAATTCATGCAGAGCATGACGAGACAAGGCCTCGATGTTATCGCGCCATTCGGGTTTAGGCTCTGGTGGCGGCGTGAGTGTGGCATCGAGCACCGCGCATAAGTAAATTTTTAAGTTTTCAACGGCTAAGCCAGGGATGCCGTATTTGGCTTGAATCACCTCGCCTTGCTCCGTCACGCGCATGCTGCCGTTGACAGAGCCAGGCGGTTGCGAACGTATCGCGCCATGGGCAGGGCCACCGCCACGCGCCACGCTGCCGCCACGACCATGAAATAAGGTGAGCTTTATGTCATGCTTTTCAGCCAGTTCAACTAATTGCTCCTGCGCCCGATATAAACCCCAAGCAGCTGATAATTGCCCCGCATCTTTGGCGGAATCGGAATAACCGATCATTACTTCTTGCTTGCCTGCAATGCCTTGAGTATAGACAGGCATTGACCATAGCTGATCCATGGTTTGCGCAGCATTTTGTAAATCAGCCAGGCGCTCAAATAAGGGCACCACACGTTGTGGTGTGCGTGAACCACAGGCCTTTTGCAGCACTTCAACTGCCAACACATCAGACGGCGACATCGCCATTGAGATGATATAAGCGCCTAGATATTCAGCGGGTTGCTTGGCCAGCATTCTAAAGGTTTCTAACACTTCCGCTACGTCATCGCTGGCAGGAAAATGCTCAGGAATGAGCGGGCGTTTATTGCCCAGTTCGGTGTTTAAAAATTCTTGACGCTCAGCTTCGCTCCATTCATGATAATCCCCCAATCCTAAATATTGCGTGATTTCACTTAAAGCATCGGTGTGTCTATCGGCTTCTTGGCGAATATCTAAGGGCATGGCAATCACGCCAAAGGCATACACGCGGCGAATGATGTCGCTCAGTCGGCCATCAACGATGATGTCATCCTTACAGGCTAATAAGGATTGTTGGCAGAGTAATAAAGGTTCGAGTAAATCATCACGGGTTTCAATGATGTTAGATTTTTGTGCCTTAGCGCCTTCTAATAATGATTCCATGTTACGCATAGTGCGCTTGATCTTTTTAAGCAAATCTTTAAGCAATACTCGATAAGGTTCGTGTTTATTCCCGACGCGCTCGCGCAGGGCGTCATCACAATGATTCATCGAAAGTTCATCTCGCAATGCTTTGATTTCATTGAAATATAATTCAGCCGCTTTCCAGCGAGAAGCGCAAATGACTTGCTTCGTAATCATCGGCGTCACATTCGGGTTACCATCTCGATCGCCGCCCATCCAAGAGCAAATACGCAAAGGCGTTGCGTCTAAAGGCAGGGGCATACCCGTGTGCTTTTTTAAGATACGCGATAGAGTGCGCAATACTTCAGGTAATGCGTCCCACATGGTTTGTTCTAACACCACTAAGCCAGATTTTGCCTCATCTAGTGGGGTAGGCTTATTCCGCCTGATTTCATCAGTTTCCCAAATTTCAGTAATCACGCGGTATAAGCGGTCGTGTTGTGCCTCGATTTGGTAATCGCGCAGATGAGGCTGATCTAAGGCTTCTAAAATTTGTGAGATGCGCAGATATTTGTTTGAGACCGTGCGGCGCATCACTTCTGTTGGGTGAGCAGTTAAGACGGGTTCAATCGCCAATTCACAGACGGTATCGTAAAGTTTTTCAGGTGAAATGCCTTTATCTAAAATAACTTGTACGCGATCATTGAGCTTACAAAAAGCATTTTGTGTTGTAGGGCGTTTAGCATTGGCATCTAAACCATCCCAATCTAATGCTTTATGCAAACGTAGTTGCTCGTGCTGATCCGCAATATTGGATAAATTTAAGAATAAGCTGAAGGCACGGGCAAGGCGATACATATCTTCTGCGGATAAACCAATCAGTTTGTCGTGCAGGGCTTGCTGGTCTGTTTTGCCTGAAATACGCGCATCAATGGCTAAGTGCCGCACTTCTTCAACACGCTTATATAA
>JAZGFQ010000039.1:0-4599 GCA_036479635.1 Arenicellales bacterium | reverse complement strand
TTGCGTGCTTTAGTCATTTTCCGAACAGGCTTGCTTTTTTGCATTTCAGGCGTTAGCTCGCTCACACCTGAATCTAATGAACTGTGCTTTTTAACGTCTTGCATGGTTTTATCACCGAAGCCTTTTATTGAATCAATTTCATCCATGCTGGTGAATTGGCCAATTTGTGTTCGGGCTTGAATAATCTTATCCGCTTTATTCGGGCCTACACCAGGGATATATTGAATGGTTTCTGCATCTGCTGTGTTTAAATTGATTTTCTCGGCCAAGGCAGAATGCGGAAATAATGCAATGATGGTAAATACTGCCGCTGCTTTGATTATATTGTTTAATAATGTTTTCATGATTTGCTCCGTTTTCTAAAGTTTAAGTCACTTAATTATTTAAGTGAGCTTCATCGGTTAAACAACATGTTTGGTCGATGTGCGGCGTATTCTAGGGCGCAGCTGGTCGTATTAATGTGCTTAAAATCACAAAACTACAATCTAGCTTTAACTTATTTGACATTCATGTTTTTGCGAGCGTTTGCGTAGCAACCCAAGGACAGCCCTTCTCCAAGGCTGAAGACTCGTGAATTTCACTCAGGCTTCGAAATGGGACTGCCGTAAGCTTGGAGAATTTCAGATCTTGGCGAAGTGTCGCTCTCGAGTGTCGCCCTTGACTTACGCTCGCAGTACAGAAAGCGAATAAACATACGGAATAATTTTAATGACCATTTTTTAGCCAGAATTGATTCCATAAAACACAGATAGTCATTGCGAGCGTTAGCGCGGCAATCTCGTCAATTTTACTCAAGCTTCGGAACGGGACTGCCGCGCATACGCTCGCAGTGACAGAACACGGTGGTGCACCCGATCTTGGAACACAAAAAAACCCGCTGTTATTTAGCAGGTTTCTTTGATGAATATGGTGCGCCCGAGACGATTAATGATTGCCATCCTTGGCAATCACCCTACGGGCGCACTACGTGCGGGTTGATTCGCTCCTGCGAATCAATCGAACGGGCTTGTCTATTGTCAGACGCTCGAATCTTGAGTTTTATGCACAAAAAAGCCCACTGATATTTCAGCAGGCTAAATTGATGAATATGGTGCGCCCGAGACGATTCGAACGTCTGACCGCCTGGTTCGTAGCCAAGTACTCTATCCAGCTGAGCTACGGGCGCATTTTCTGGAGGCTGGATTATCCAGCTTCTTTGCTTGAATTAAAACCTTTATTTTGGGTTTATTTCAAATATTATCAACGTAAAAAGTGCGTTATTCATTACTAGAACAAACCCACTTTCGTTATTTTTTATATTTACTGAGTTTAAAGCCTGAACATCTTTTTAACGGGGGGATTATTCAGCCCATCCTTGGGCTTCACCCTTCGGGCTCGCATTCGCTCGTGAAAATCTGTTCCAGACAAATTTTTCGTACCGGTTAGAACAAACCCACTTTCGTTATTTTTTATATGCAGTGGGTCTTTGACCCACTGCATATAAAAAATGGCGGAGAAGGGGGGATTCGAACCCCCGATAGAGCTATAAACCCTATACTCCCTTAGCAGGGGAGCGCCTTCAGCCAACTCGGCCACCTCTCCAATCTTTCAAGTTCAGCTACCCACGTAGCCAAACCCATTTCTTCTAGTGTGAAAACATTAGAAATACTGGTTCGCTAAAACCAGTTATTTTTAGTTACCTCTAAAGCGAAACCTTAGGTGTTACCAAAATTATCATCTACCTCATCATCTTGAACATCGCTGTTCTGATCATCGCTAACTTGATCAGTGTTATGGCTTGCGCCACTCTGAGCATCTTTCATTTCTTGCTCGTGTTTAATGCGGTAGTAAATCTCTTCGCGGTGCACAGGCACCTCTTTTGGTGCATTAATACCAATTCTTACTTGTGAGTCTCTTACGCCTAACACCGTTAAACGAATATCATCACCAATATGGACTGATTCACCGATACGTCTTGTTAATATCAACATGTTATTGCTCCTTTTTGCCGTAAACTATTTATTATCACCACACCGCCTTACCATAGACTGTACAGCGCCAAACAAGGTGGCGAATTATACATAAAAGCCAGCTTGTTGTAAGTTTATTGCTTATTTTTCTAGTTCAAAAACCTTGTGCAATGTTTGTACTGCTTGTTCGGTAAAGGCTTCTTTTACCGTCACTGAAATTTTAATTTCTGAGGTGGAAATCATCTGAATATTAATGCCTTTTTCAGATAAGGCCTTAAACATGGTAGTTGCAATACCTTCATGCGAGCGCATGCCAATACCCACCACAGATATTTTAGAAATATCATCATCCGCCACCACTTCAACGGCTTCAAGCTCTTTCACCACAGGCTCAAGCAAAGCAATAGATTTCTTCATGTCCGCACTCGGCACCGTAAACGTAAAATCGGTTAAGCCTTCGTCGCTGATATTCTGGATAATCATATCCACATTAATATGTGCATCTGAAATCACGCCTAAAATTCGGTGCGCAATACCGGGTTTATCAGGCACACCGCGCACGGTGACTTTCGCTTCATCTCGGTTATAAGTAATGCCAGAGATCATCGGTTGTTCCACAATATTTTCCTCAGTCGTAATTAATGTGCCGTCGCCCTCTTTAAAAGAAGATAACACCCGTAATGGCACACCATATTTACTGGCAAACTCTACCGAACGGATTTGTAATACTTTCGCACCCAAGCTCGCCAGCTCCAACATTTCTTCA
Organism: Arenicellales bacterium; assembly: GCA_036479635.1. Taxonomy (GTDB): domain Bacteria; phylum Pseudomonadota; class Gammaproteobacteria; order Arenicellales; family Poriferihabitantaceae; genus JAAELZ01. The sequence goes on along the minus strand of JAZGFQ010000039.1, from coordinate 1,884 downwards.
AAGGTGATTTGATTTAAGCGTTTTGCCTCAGGCACAATGCGTGGGTCAGTGGTGTAAACACCATCAACATCTGTGTAAATTCTGCACTCATCTGCTTTCAATGCAGCGGCCAGCGCCACTGCCGTGGTATCTGAACCGCCTCTACCTAAGGTAGTGATATTATTATTACGATCAACACCTTGAAAACCAGCAACAACCACAATGCGGCCTTGGTCTAAATCAGCTTGAATCACGTCGCCTTGAATATCGACTATGCGTGCTTTTCCGTAAACTTCGTCGGTGCGGATATTGGCTTGTGCGCCCGTGTAAGATTTTGCCTCAACGCCCAGCGCATTAAACGCCATACACAATAAAGCAATGGTGACTTGCTCGCCAGTAGAAACTAACACATCCAGCTCACGCGCAGGTGGCGTTGGGTTAATCGCATTGGCTAGCCCAAGCAAGCGGTTGGTCTCACCGCTCATTGCAGAAACCACCACCACTATTTGATGACCAGCAGCTACTTCGCCTGCAACTTTCTCAGCCACAGCGTTAATGCGCTCGACACTACCAACGGACGTGCCACCATATTTTTCAACGTATAAAGCCACTTGATTTACGAGTATAGATTAGTTTTTTTCACGGGCGCGGATTAAACCTGTTTATAAAGGCAAAGTAAACAGGCACAGCCCTTAAACGCTCGGTGTTAAGCTGTTTTCAACAAGCCTTTTTTGCGCAAATTACTAAAAATCTGCTCAACTTCCTCATCCACCGATAACGTATCAGTATTGACCACCATATCGGGCTTAATAGGTTCTTCATAGGGGGCTGAAATCCCCGTGAAATTAGTAATTTCGCCTTTTCTAGCGCGTGCATACAAACCTTTCGGGTCTCGCTGCTCGCATACCTTCAAATCACAATCACAAAACACTTCGTAAAAATCACCATGTGGTAAGCGGCTACGCACTTGTTCACGATCTGATCGATACGGCGATACAAATGCAGCCAACACAATCGTACCTGCTTCAATAAATAACTTAGACACCTCACCAATTCGGCGCATATTCTCATGGCGGTCTTCTTTGCTAAAGCCTAAATCTGAACATAGGCCGTGACGAATATTATCGCCATCTAAGACCATAACATTACAGCCCAATTCAAATAATTTAGCTTCCACCGCATTGGCCAAGGTTGATTTACCTGAGCCAGACAATCCCGTGAACCAAAGCACGAAGCTTTTATGTTTGTTTTTTTGTTGTCGCATGTGTCGATTAACCTGACTTGCGTGCCAGAATACATCTTCAGTCATTATATAATTCCTTAAATTTCAGAATAGTTTTATCGTTTATGCACTCATCAAGGCTTTCACTTCAAGCAAAGCCTTGCCCAAACCTTCAGGGTCTGAACCCCCGCCCTGCGCCATATCAGGCTTACCACCACCGCGCCCGCCCACTAACGGCATAATATGTTGGATGATTTTACCTGCCTGAAATTGTTTCGTTAAGCCCTTAGATACCGCCACAATAATCGTGACTTTACCTTCATTCACGCCGCCTACAACCACCACACCCTCGCCGATTTTATCGCGTGCTTGATCCACCGTAGAACGCAGAGTGCCAATATCCATGCCATCAATGCGTAATAACATGAACTTCACGCCGTTAATATCTTCTATCGCCTGGCTTTGGTCACTGCCTTGAGCGCTACCTGCCATCGCGCCAGACATCGCTAGTTGAGACTGCGCAGTTTGTAACTTCTTCGTTAAAGCTTTATTTTGCTTAATTAAAGCATCTAATTTTTCAGCCAAGCCCTCAGGCTCAGTATTCAACACGCGCATCGCTGTTTGCAAGGCATCTAATTCTTCATGCGCTTGATTCAGTGCTGCCTGCCCCGTTAAAACTTCAA
>JAZGFQ010000038.1:0-2166 GCA_036479635.1 Arenicellales bacterium | reverse complement strand
TGGCTTCACCCAATCGCCTAAATATTCATGGATTTTTGTGCCTTCATCGATGCCTAAAAACAAAAAAATCAGGCTTAAACCTAACCAGTATTTTCGGTGTTCAGGTGTTTTTTGTTTTGTCAGTTGTGCCAATACCCAAAATAAAGCGGCACTTACAATCAATAATAAAGCGGAAAATAGTGTGGGAATATTGCCTTCGTAATCAAAATCGATGATGCGGATAAAATCAAACTGGCTTGGGTCATCGATAATGAAATAGGTCAACAACACTGCGCTATGCAGCGCCGTTAACAGCGCCACAATCAGCACTAAGCATAACGTAATGGTTCGGCTGTTAACGGTTAGTTGCATCGATGTGTTTAAAGGGTTTAGGGCTGATTTTTATCCAGGTATGGCTTAATGAAAGCACCATCAAAAATGGCCCTACATAATGAGGGCCATTATCAAATGAGCACTAAACTAATCTCTCTTATTTCTTATTCAATAACTTCCAGACCGTTGGCACCAACACCACTGCAGCAGCAATTTTAATTAAATCACCCACAATAAATGGCGTTAAGCCCCACTGCACAATGGGCTTATCCCAGCCTAATAAAGCGCCTAACCATAATAAACCAAAGGCATAAATAATAACATTGCCTAACACCATGCCTAATGCCATGGTGCTAAAGCGTTTATCCCAGCCTTTTTGCGCTAACTTTCCGCAAAAAACAGCCGCGACGAAAAAACCTGCTAAATAACCACCCGTTGTGCCCATCATGTAAACCAAGCCCAAGCCTTTCTCTGGCGTGCCTTGGAATACAGGCAACCCGAAAGCGCCTTGTAGTAAATATAAGCCCACGGTCGCGCCGGCTAGCGTTGGGCCATAGGCAAAGCCTAGTAATAAAACCACCAAGGTTTGCAACGTAAACGGCACTGGCTGCAGGGGAATGCTCACTTTAGCCGACAGCGTTAAAGCAATAGAGCCTGCAATAGCGAACACCATAAAGCGCAGCCATTGGTTTGATTGCGCGTTTAATTTTTGAGGCCAGATGACATCAATTAAAGTTTGAGATGGCGTAGTGAATATATTTTGCATAATAGTTTTTATAATATCTTATGAAGGCTGAGTATAACGCGCAGCTTATGATGATGCTTTTCTTTTTTGCCGCACATAAGCGAAGACTAGTAACGCCAAGCTCAGACCCCATAACGGCCAAAGCCCATATCGGGTATACGGCGTTTGCCCTTGCATGGGAAACACTGGCGCGCTGAATAAGGCAGGCTGAAACTGTGGGCTGAGTTGATCAACACTACCGTCGTCGTTAATCACTGTGGATAAGCCACTGTTAGAGACACGAATCATCGGGCGCTGAAATTCAATCGCACGCATTTGAGCCATTTGTAAGCGTTGATGGGGCGCAAAGGAATCACCAAACCATGCGTCTTCACTGATGTTTAAAATCATGTTTGAATCGGCCACTTGTGCGCGCCAATCTTCCGGGAACGCATCTTCATAACAAATGGTGGGCAATATTTTGATGCCTTTTATGCTGAAGTTAGACTGAGCTTCATTGAAGCCTGTGAAATCTGACATCGGGATTTGCAAGGTTTCAAATAATCCGCCTAACAGCCACTTTAACGGGAAAAACTCGCCAAATGGAACGAGGTGTTGCTTGCGATATTGCTGATCGTTTTGCTCAGACAACAAACTAATGCCGTTATATAAACGCCCTTCTTTACGCTCAATCGCACCAAAGGCGACATCTGCATCTAGTGCGCGTAAATCGTTGATATAATCTTCAGGAATATCATCTAACACCATCGGCAATGCGCCTTCAGGCCAGACGATTAAATCTGCATCGATCACCGCGCGCGATGCGGCTAAATACGTTTGCATGAGGTTCTCGCGGTTTTTCGCTTGCCATTTAACCGATAGCGGAATATCTGCCTGCACCAAGGCCACTTCTAACGGAGCGCCCACTTGTTCAGTCCAGCGGGTTTGTTGTAAGCCCCATGATGCCGCACTGACTAGCATCAACATTAAGCTAAAAGCGGCCATATTTTTTAGCTTAAAAGATTGAAACTTGTAAGCACCATAACCCGCCAGCATCGCCCAGACTAAGCTAACGCTTAAAATACCCGACAACCCAGCCCAGCTTGAATACCAAGTTCCAACCGAGGCAT
>JAZGFQ010000037.1:0-10233 GCA_036479635.1 Arenicellales bacterium | reverse complement strand
GGCTAGGGCGCATATAATGTATTTAGCAGGTTTATTTATTATCAAGTGCTTACTGCTGTTAAGCATATTGGATTGTAAGCGCTGTGATGATAACATTCTGGCATTCCATTTGACGCTTCCCTTTGTTAGATATGATTATTACGCTTTCTCCCTCTAAAGGCCAAGATTTCGACACGCCTGCACCCACTGAGCAGCATTCTATGCCGCGCCAGTTAGATCAATCTCAATTATTGATTGATGCGATTAAATCCTATGATGTTGAGCAAATCCGCGCCATGATGAGTGTGAGTGAAAACATCGCCAGCTTAAATGTGGATCGTTTCCAAAGCTTTAACACGCCGTTTAACTTGAATAATTCCAAACAAGCCTTGTTTGCGTTTAAAGGCGACGTTTATAGCACCATTGACGTGAATGATTATTCCAAGGCAGATTTAGATTTTGCACAAAACCATTTGCGCATTTTATCGGGTTTATACGGTTATCTGCGGCCTTTAGATTTAATGCAGGCTTATCGCTTAGAGATGAAAACAAAACTGAGCAATCCGCGCGGCGAAAATTTATACACCTTTTGGGGTGAACGCATTACGGAATTGCTTAATTCTGAACTTAAAACTCAAACTGAGCCAACCTTGGTTAACTTAGCTTCTAACGAATATTTTAAATCGATTAAGCCTAAGTTATTAGCAGGGCGCTTATTGAACATTAGCTTTAAAGAAACCAAGGATGATAAAACCCGTGTGATTGCCATTTTTGCCAAGCGTGCACGCGGCTTAATGGCGAATTGGTTGATTCAAAACAAAATCGAGCACAGTGAAGAAATTAAAAATTTTAGCGTTGATGGTTATCGCTTTAATCAAAATTTATCTGATGATTCTCAGTGGACGTTCAGCCGCCTACAGCCTGCGCCCAAGCCTAAATAGTGCCTAGATAGTTCCTAAAAATGCGTAACACTTTATTTTTATTGGCGCTTTGCCAAGCCTTAGGCATGACGGTGTCATCCATGCTGGTCAGTAGTTCGGGCTTGATTGGTGAAAGTCTCAGCCCTGATCCTAAATGGGCCACCTTGCCCGTGAGCATGCAGTTCTTTTTCACCATGCTCGCCACCTTGCCCGCTTCAATGCTCATGCAGCGCAAAGGGCGGCGATTTGGGTTTATGCTGGGCGCTGTGATTATGATGCTCGGCGCGTGCATCACCGCTTACGCCATTTATGTGCAAAGCTTTATCGGTTTCATTTTAGGTTTGATGGTGCTGGGCTCGGCCATCGCCTTTTTTCAGTTGTTTCGTTTTGCAGCGATTGATGTGGCGCCGCCTGAATACACCTCAAAAGCCGTGTCTTGGGTGTTATTGGGGGGCTTAATTGCCGCCTTTACTGGGCCAAATTTGGCATCTTATACGCATCTAATTAACGTAGAGCATCCATTCCTCATCACCTTTTTAAGCGCGGTTCCGTTGGCGTTGTTAATGATGGTGTTGTTATCTCGCATGAATTTACCCGCGCCCAGCGCGGTTGAAATATCAGGCCAACAGCGGCCGGTTAAAGAAATTATTAAACAGCCCGTGTTTATTGTGGCGGTGGTGAGCGCCATGATCGCTTATGGTGTGATGACGTTCTTAATGACCGCCACGCCACTGGCAATGAAAGGCCATGGTTTTGATTTTGGCCAAACCGCTTTTATCATTCAATGGCATATCGTTGGTATGTTCGCGCCGTCATTTTTCACAGGCGCAATTATTCAGCGTATCGGCGTATTAACCGTGATGTTATTAGGTGCGGTGGCGTATGTGGGCGTGGTGATGCTGAATTTCCAACCACAAACAATGCTCGTTTATTGGCTGGCGTTGGTGTTGCTCGGTATCGGCTGGAATTTCATGTTCATCGGCGCAACCACCTTACTGCACGATGCATGGCGGCCTGCTGAGAAGGGTAAGGTACAAGGAATCAACGATACCCTTGTGTTTTCTGCGGCCACGGTGGCAGCGATGAGCTCAGGTATTTTATATGCCAACATGGGCTGGGAATCCATGAACTTGTTTACCTTGCCGTTAACGGCCATCGCAGCGAGCCTGATTATTTATTTGATGATGACGCGGAAAAGGTCATCACCGCTTGTCGTTTAAATGTTGCAACGTAGTTTAGATGTGTTCGCTTGAGCTTTCTCAAAATGGTAGATGCCTGATAATTTCCAAAAGAGACAAGTGAGATGAATATGATATGCAAGCATGATGGTTTCATTTCAATTAGTGTTTATTGGCAAGGTAGGCTTTTTGCATCAAATGAAATTGATAATTAACATTATTATCAATAGATATTTCTGAGGTCAATAATATCATCAATGATAAAATCAGCATAAGGTGTCAAAGTTTTTCGATCACTCGCACCGCTTAACACTGCAATCGCCAATGAACCCGCTGCTTTGGCCATTTGCAAATCATGTAGGCTGTCTCCAATCACCGCTATTTCATTTGGTTTTAGATTTTGTTGCTGGCAAAATGCATTGACCATGCCTGCGCTGGGTTTATGCCCGTAACCCGAATCTGCGCCGCAATAAAAAGCAGTGTACTGACTTAGATTTAGGCCTTTTAAGGTTTGCTTCACGTTATGCACATCGTCCATTGACGCTACGCCCAGTGTGTATTTTTTCGATAGACTTTCAAACACCCCATCGATATGTTTAACCAATGGTACAGAATGCAGCAGGGCGTTTGCGACGATATTTTGAATGTCGGCGCTGAGTGAGGCGATTAACTCAGGGTTGGTGAGTCGGCCCCAGCACGCCAACATTGCTTCGCTGCTATCGAAGGCGATGATGGAATCAGGTGTCCAACTATTGGTTTCAGCGAGATAACCGCCTTCTTTAAGCAATAAGTCCGCTAATGCTGGTTGCTTAGCGTGGGTTGCCACCAAGCTTGCTGCCTGTTTGATGGGAGGCAACCATGAAGCCGTCAGATCAATCAGCGTGCCGTCTTTATCGAACAATAAGCCTTTGATACCGCTGAGATCAATGGCATTGATAGCGCGCATCTAAGCCAGCGCCTTATGGATGATTTCACTGACGTTATCTGATAAACCTTGGTGATCAGCAATGCGTTGCATTTGGGTGTGCATCAAGGCTTGCTGCTGAGTGTTATAGCGTTTCCACTGGTTAAAACAACTCACCATGCGTGAGGCTATTTGTGGATTGATGGCGTCTAGTTTAAGAATGGTGTCAGCGGCAAATTCGTAGCCACTGCCATCTGATGCATGGAATATCACTGCATTGCCATGCAGGAACCCACCAATTAGTGCATAAACTTTATTCGGATTTTTCAGTTCAAAATCAGTGTGTTGCATTAACTTCTTAATGCTATCCAATGCGCTTTCATCGGTGGCTTGGCTTTGCAGGCTGAACCATTTATTCACGAGTAAATCTTCGTCTTGCCACTTTTGATGAAAATCATCTAGATAGGGTTGTTTACCTTTGAATTTAGAATGGCTCAGGTTGGCTAAGGCTGCCATGGTATCGGTCATGCATAGGCTGTGTTGATACTGAGCACCTGCGAGTGCATAGATATCATTATTATCTAGGCGCATGAGGATTGATAAACAAGCATCGCGTAAAGCGCGCTGTCCTGTTTCTGTTGTTTTCCAAACACCTGTATTATGTTGATTCGCCTCAGCATAACGTTTCAGTAATAAGCCCTGATGTTCTTTGGCGATGGTGGTAATGATACGTTCACGGGCATTATAAATAGCTTCTGGTTCAATCACCTCACGTTGCTGGCCGATCATCGATGCGCTGGGCAAATAGAGCATCTGCTCGAGTAAAGCTGGGTCAGTGTTTGTATCGTTTAAAATATGAGAAAAAAGACTTAAATATTGCTTAGAAACAGCCGTTTTAACGGTGCTGTCTAACTGTTGATGAATTTGCTTTAGGCCTAAAGTCTGCATCGCTTCCCAGCGCGAGAATGAATCGTCGTCATATTTTGCAAGCAAACTTAGTGCTGCGCTATTTTGCTCAAAAAAAAGTTTGATCGGTGCGCTAAAGCCGCGCAGAGTTGATACAACAGGTTCAGATTCAACCGCTTCGAATACAATGCTTTGCTGCGCTTCGCTTAAATGCAACACGGCTTCATCTACGTTTGTTCCATCTAAGGTAAAATGCAGGCGTTGGCCGTTTTGATCAAACAGAGCGGTTTTAAGCGGAATCAGAAAAGGTTGTTTTTTATCTTGCTTAGGGGTGGGCGCAGTGTGCTGGCTTAAATCTAGGCGTAAAGTTTTGGCTTCGGCATCATATTCAGTAGATAAACGCACCACAGGCGTGCCTGCTTGAGCATACCAGCGCCTAAATTGGCTTAAATCAATGCCACTGCTTTGCTGCATGGTGTCTACGAAATCATCGGTGGTGACGGCCTGTCCATCGAAGGTTTTAAAATAAAGGTTGCAGGCTTTTTTAAACGCAGTTTCACCGAGTAAGGTGTGAATCATACGCACCACTTCCGCGCCTTTTTCATAGACTGTGGCAGTGTAGAAATTATTAATTTCTTCGTAACTATCAGGGCGGATCGGATGCGCCATCGGGCCGGCATCTTCGCGAAACTGCACGTTTCTTAAGCCGCTTACGTCATCTATACGCTGCACGCCGACTGAGCCCATTGCACCACTGAACTGTTGATCTCTGAGCACGGTGAAGCCTTCTTTTAAGCTGAGCTGAAACCAATCACGGCAGGTCACACGATTGCCAGACCAATTATGAAAATACTCATGGCCAATGACGCCTTCAATGCCATGGTAGTCTTGGTCCGTGGCAATTTCTTGGCGCGCTAAAACATATTTAGTATTAAACACATTTAGGCTTTTATTTTCCATCGCGCCCATATTGAAATCACTAACAGCCACAATATGAAACACATCTAGATCATATTCACGGTCGTAAGCCTGTTCATCCCATAACATTGAGCGCTGTAAAGAGGCCATTGCGTGCGCTGTTTTGCCGACATCTTCTTTACGCGTGAGAATATGAAGATCAATTTCTTTGCCACTGCGCGTGGTGAAAGTATCGCTGTGATAATGCAATTGACCCGCGACCAAAGCGAATAAGTAAGTAGCCTTAGGGAAAGGGTCATGCCAAACGGCAAAGTGTTTATCGTTGTTATCTTGAACATTGCCTTGCTCAACTAAGTTACCGTTTGAGAGTAATACAGGGTAAAGTGCTTTATCGGCTGTTAATTTAACGGTATAAGTCGTTAAAACATCGGGTCGATCAAAACTATAAGTGATACGACGAAAGCCTTGTGCCTCGCATTGAGTGCAGAGCATATCGCCTGATTGATACAAGCCATTTAGTGAGGTGTTTTTAGATGGGGCGATCTGGGTTTGAATATGTAATTCAAATTTCTCGGGCACTTGTGTGATGTTTAAACTTTGCTTGTCTGTTGTATAAGTATTTTCAGATAAAGCTTTGCCATCTATTTCTAGGCTTAACAGTTGTAAGCCTTCACCATCAAGTATCAGCGTGCGCGCCTCAGTAAGTGCTTCGATTTGATAATAAGTCGAGACGATGGTTTTATCTGGCTCAAGATTAAAGTTCATCTTACAACTCAGCACTTTAAATTCAGGTGCTTGGTAGTCTTTAAGGTAGATGGTTGAGTTTTGGGCGTTTTTAAGCATGATCGGTAATCTGGTTTAAGTCGATATTCGAAAAAGGAAGATGATCTGTCACCCATTCTGAGACAGGCGATAATAAGGGCTCTCGTGCAATTGCACTTTGAAATAAAGCTAACACATGCGGTAAATGTTTTAAATAATGGTTTTTTTGATCACGCTGATATAAGCGCACGAAAATACCCAGCACCTTGGCGTGCCGTTGAGCGGCGAGCACATTTAGCCAAGGCGAGAATGCTTCTGGCGTTAAGGCATTGGCGTTGTTCTGCATGCCAGCATGATAACGCACTAGGCAATATTGTTTTAATTGAGGCGATATTTTGCGCCGTGCATCTTCAATTAATGACACTAAATCATAAGCAGGTGAGCCATAAGCGGCATCTTGAAAATCCAATAAACCGCATTGAGCCTTGTGATTGGCTTGGCTATTATCTGAGCCATCTACTGGCGCGACGCGCATTAAATTATCGACGTGATAATCTCTTAAAACGAGAGTGTCGGCATGGGGTTTTAAGTTTTTAAAGGTGTTCGTCCACGCTTGGACGTAAGCTTCTTTTTGCGCTTGAGTGGCAGGCACTGCCGTGACGGCCGGGAAAAACCAATCGATGAAAAGTTGCGCTTCACTCAATAATAAATCAGTGTTGTAAGGCGCTAATGGTAAGGCTGAAAAATCATCATGTTGGTGCAGCCTGATGAGTGTATCGATGGCCATATCATATAAGGCCTGTTCTGAATCAGGTTGCTCGTGCAATATTTTAGTGAAGGTATCATCACCAAAATCTTCAATTAGCATTAAACCATGATCATTATCTATTGCGATTATGCCTGGTGCGCGCAGCCCCATTTTATTTAAAAACCGCGCGATTTGTGCAAAGATCAAAACAGGTTTTTCAGGGGGCGGCGCATCCATCAAAAGGGCAGATTTCTTCCCAAGGCTTAGGCGAAAATAACGCCGAAAAGAGGCATCTTGCGCCAGTGCAGTGCGGTGAGCATCTTGCCAAGCGGCCGATGTTAACGAGACTTGGTTCAAAAAGGTTTGAATAAGCGCTTCGCGCGAGCTGTTCACTGGTTTTATAACCTTAAGCCAGCGCTTCTAGCAAGGTTTCGTTTAAGCAGTGTTTTTGTTGCGCATTGATGGCGATGCCTTTATTTTGCTGGCAAACCAAAAAGCGATCTTCTACTTTCTCGCCAGCTGTCGCAATATGCGCAGAAATAAGCTGAATTTGGCATTTTGCTAAGGCAGTTGCAATGGTGTGCATTAAACCGGGTTGGTCTAAGGCGGTGAGGCTCAAAATGGTGTGTTGCGCATCGGGCGCATCGCTAAAGAAAATATCTAATTCAACATTAAATTGTTGCAAGCGGCGCGGAATAATTTTTTTAATGGCAGGGCGGTGGTCCCGCGCCTCAAGTAAGGCATGTCTTAAACTTGCGCGGTGTTCATCTAGCATTTCCGCGTCGGGTTCATTCGCGTTATTAACGGTAATAATTAACACCGTAAACCCAGGGTTAGCCTCGTGTATGCGCGCTTGCACGATGTTCTGGTTATGTTGGTCAATCACGCCCGTAATGGTGCTGAGTAACACATCAGAATCAGCGGTGTAAATTAAATATTGTTCGGCTTCTAGGTTTGGGATATGCCGCACTTCAACCAAAGGTAAATCTAAGGCTGAGGCTTGGCAAATGGCCAGTGCGTGCCAAGCAATGGTGTCGGTCGGGTGTGATAGAAAATAATCATCATCAAACATTTGCCAATATTGTTCTAGCGTATTTTGGGTGAGCTTATTTTCTAATAGCGCGAGGGTTTTTGTCTTTTTCTGTTCGATTTCCTCAGCAGTGATATTCTCTTGGCTGGGGTCACTTTGTTCTAAATATTGACGCGTGCCACGATATAACTGAGCCAGCAAATGGCCTTTCCATGCCGTCCAAGTGGTGGTGCTGGTGCCGCGAATATCACATACGGTGAGCAAATATAAGCTGTCTAAATAGGTTTTATTTTGAACGGATTCAGCAAAGTTTTGGATCACTTGTGGGTCAGATAAATCCTCACGTTGAGAGACTTTCGACATATTCAAATGGTTCAAGACTAACCATGAAATTAGATCAACGTCTTCAGATGGTAAGCCTAGTTTCTCGCAAAAAGCACGCGCATCCACTGCGCCATGTTTGTGATGGTCTCCGCCGCGGCCTTTCGCAATATCGTGGAATAGGGCAGCGAGATATAAACGATAACGCTGCTGCGTGGCTTGCATTAGTTCACTGAGCTGCGGCAATTCCTCGTTATGCTTGCTCACCGCTAGGCGGCGCAGATTACGCACCACCATTAAGGTGTGTGCATCGACAGTATAAGCATGGAATAAATCATGCTGCATCTGGCCTTCTATCTGCCCGAAAACGGGCAGAAACGTGCCTAAAATGCCGTATTCATGGATTTTCCTTAAGCTATGGGTCAAGCCCTTATCTAGCTTGAATAAGGCTAGAAACGCGGCTAAGTTTTCAGGTTCATTACGATACGCATCATCAATCAATGGGCGTGCTTGACGAATGGCTCGGGCGCAGCGCGCGCTGAAACCCTTAAGCTTCGTTTGTTGCTGCTGGAATAGGCTGAAAACTTGAATTAATTGCGCTGGGTGTTGGATAAATACGGCTTCATCTATGCAATCTAAATAACCATTTCGAATTCTAAAATGGGCATTTAAATCGGTGCTTTCTATGTTTTTTGAATCATGAAGCTGTTCATCCATTAACTGCATGATGAGTTCATTGAGCTGGCTAATTTCATGCGCGGCACGGTAATAGCGTTGCATGAGTTGCTCAATGGCCATTAAACCAGGGGCATCTTTTAGGCCGTAAGCTGCCGCGATTTCATGCTGGTGTTCGAATAATAATCGGTCTTCAGCACGCTTAGTTTGTACGTGTAAGGCGTTGCGCAACTGCCATAATTCATTACGGCTGTCTTTGAAGAGTCTGAGCTCATCTTCGGTTAATAATCCCAGCGCCATTAGGCTGTCTGGGTCAGAGGTGCCATGGATTTTATTGGCAATCCAGCTAATCGTTTGGATATCGCGTAAGCCACCTGGGCTTTTTTTAATATTCGGCTCTAGCTTATAAGTGGTTTCATCAAAGCGTAGGTGGCGGTCATTTTGTTCTGCGAGTTTGGCCTGATAAAAGGATTTATTCGTCCAACTGCTGTGTTCGCGAATTTGCGTCTCAAAGCGTTGATACAAAGCCTCATCTCCCATGAGTAAGCGCGATTCCAGCATGTTGGTCATGATGGTGATATCATCATTCGCTAGGCTAAGGCATTCTTCAACTGAGCGCACGCTGTGGCCAACCTCTAAGCCGATATCCCATAAAAACTGGATAAAATCGCCTAAGCCAAACGCTTCTAGTTTTGTCTCGATTGGGGCTGGAAAAGCATGCAGAAATAACAGATCAATGTCTGAATGAATGTTTAATTCACTGCGGCCATAGCCGCCCACCGCAATGATGCTAACGTCGGTTTTATCAGAGAAATAAGTACGCCAAGCGTCTATTAGAATAATGTCTGTTTGCTGGGCGGTTTCGCGCACCACCTGCTCAATATTCGCACCGTTATTGTGCAGTGCGACCACATTCAAATGTGCCTCATTAAGGCGTTGTTTGAATTCAGTGAGTAAGGTTGGGCTGCGTTGTTCTGCAGTGATGCTAGGCATAAATGAAGTGTAAAAATTAAGTTGTCGTTAAAATCTCACTGCCGGTGGCTGTGACTACGAGCGTGTGTTCCCATTGTGCAGAGAGCGAGCGATCATGCGTGACCACTGTCCAGCCATCTTTCATTAAGCGTGAATCACGCTTACCCGCGTTAATCATCGGCTCGATGGTGAAAGTCATGCCTTCTTTTAATACCATGCCTGTGCCGGGTTTACCGTAATGCAGCACTTGTGGCGCTTCATGGAAAACCTTGCCAATGCCGTGGCCACAATATTCGCGCACCACAGAATAACGGCGAGATTCTGCATGAACTTGAATCACATGGCCGATATCGCCCAAGGTTGCGCCCGGTTTCACCACGTCGATGCCTTTCATCATGCACTCATAAGCGGTTTCTGCAAGCCTGCGCGCAAGGATGGAGGGCTTGCCCACGAAAAACATACGGCTAGTGTCACCGTGGTATTCATCTTTAATGACGGTAATGTCAATGTTGATGATGTCGCCTTTCTTTAAGACTTTATCTGCAGGAATGCCGTGGCAAATCACGTTGTTCACTGAGGTACAGATAGATTTCGGGAAGCCGTTATAATTTAAAGGCGCAGGGATGGCGTCTAAATCATTGACGATAAAGTTGTGGCATAAGGTGTTGAGTTCATCGGTAGAAACGCCTGCTTTAACATGCGGTTCGATAAAATCTAAGACACTGGCAGCAAGCTTGCCTGCCACGCGCATTTTCTCAATTTCGGCTTGGGTTTTAATCATTAGTCTGGCTTAAGGTTCGTTAAAATAGAACCTTTATAGGCACTATTATTCAGCCACGAATTGTACGTTATTTTAAGGCGTTTTTCTTGTTCTACTAAACGCCTTATTTAGTTTGATCCAGATTAATGTTGGGCTTGAA
>JAZGFQ010000036.1:0-2436 GCA_036479635.1 Arenicellales bacterium | reverse complement strand
TGTAATGTCGCGACAGTGGGGGAGGGTACCCATGCGCAATTTGCGCCTGCTAAAGGGTGCGCTTGTTTTTCACTGAGCATACGCGCCATTTCATCGGGCATTGCCCACATGCCCTTGCCAATTTGAGCTTTGCCCGTTAATCCACAGGCTAGGCCGATCTCCACATTCCAATTCTCGTAGGCGCTGATCCACGGCTGGGCTTTAATTTCATCTTTGGGCAATACTGCACCCGCGTGCATGCTGGTATGGATTTCATCGCCTGTACGGTCTAAAAAGCCGGTGTTAATAAAGAACAGTCTGTTTTTGACCGCTCGGATACATTCTTTTAAATTGACTGTGGTGCGGCGTTCTTCATCCATCACGCCCACTTTTAAGGTATAACGCGCTAAACCTAATAAATCTTCAACGCGATTAAATAATGTGTTAGTAAAGGCCGCTTCTTCAGGACCATGCATTTTAGGTTTGACGATATATATACTGCCCGCACGACTGTTGTTCTTAGCGTTCAAATCATGCAAAGCGCATAGACTGGTGACCACTGCATCTAGAATACCTTCAGGAATCTCGTTACCGTTTTGATCGATAATGGCGGCATTACACATTAAATGCCCAACATTTCGAACCAATAATAAACTGCGGCCATGCAAACTTAAATCCTCGCCATTGGGGGTGGTGTAGTAGCGGTCGGGGTTTAAACGGCGGGTGCATTGTTGGCCATTTTTATCAAAACTAATCTGTAAATCACCTTTCATTAAGCCCAGCCAGTTTCGATACACCAAAACCTTATCTTCGGCATCGACCGCTGCCACTGAGTCTTCACAATCCTGGATAGTAGACAGCGCAGATTCTAAAATAATATCTTTAACACCTGCTAGGCTGTGTTTGCCGATATGATGCGTTGCATCAATGTGTAGTTCAATATGTAAATCATGGCTTTTTAATAAGATGCACTGTGTCCTGTCGGTATCTTGATAGCCGATGAATTGAGCGTTGTTTTGCAATGAAGCCGTGCTGTTGTCGTTTAAGGTAATTTGGAGAAGCGTGCCCGTGCCTTGTTTTACGAGGGCATATTGTTGCACTTGCACATGGCTGCCATGAGTCAGCGGCACGGCTTGATCTAAAAAAGCGGCGCTGCGCAGAATCACGCGTTTAGCGCGTAGCACGTTAAAACCTTGGTCGCGTTCACAGCCTTGATCTTCAGCAATGGCATCGGTGCCATATAAGGCATCATATAAGCTGCCCCAGCGCGCATTGGCGGCATTCAAAGCAAAACGGGCATTATTTACGGGTACGACCAATTGCGGGCCTGCAATTTGGGCGATTTCAGCATCTACGTTTTCGGTGCTGATATGAAAATCATCGCCTTCAGGCACGAGATAATCAATGTCTTTTAAGAAGGCTTTATACTGTTCCAGATCAATGGGTAATTCGGGGTGTTGCTGATGCCAAGCATCTAACTTGGCTTGAATCTCATCACGCTGTTTTAAGAGTGCGTGGTTTATCGGGCTAAGATCATGAATTAAATCGGCAAAGCCTGACCAAAACGCGTCTTCATCGATACCCGTATCTGGCAAGATATCAGCATGAATTAAAGCATAGAGGCTTTCTGCAACCGTTAGGCCGCCAATTTTTACAGAGTTGTTCATAAGTTTTTTACAGCAGTGGCGCAATCACCAAACTGACGATTGCCATAACATTAATAAGAATATTCATGGCAGGGCCTGAGGTGTCTTTGAAAGGGTCCCCTACGGTATCACCTACCACGGTGGCAGAGTGTACATCTGAGCCCTTGCCGCCATGATGGCCTTTTTCAACGTATTTTTTAGCGTTATCCCAAGCACCGCCCGCATTGGCCATGGTCAATGCCAGTAATACGCAAGCAATCAGTGCACCACCTAACATGCCGCCCAAAGCTTCGGGGCCTATACCAAAGCCCACCACCACGGGTGCGCCCACGGCTAGCACGCCAGGTAAAATCATTTTTCTTAAGGCGGCACGGGTGGCAATTTCAATGCAGCGGTCAGTATCAGGCTCAGCGTTACCTTCTAGTAAGCCCGTTATTTCTCTGAATTGTCTACGAATTTCATGGATCATTTCAGAGGCGGCTTCCCCCACTGCATTCATAGTGATCGATGCAACTAGAAACGGAAATAAGCCACCAATGAACATGCCTGCCAGCACGCTTGGGTCATTAATGGCTAAGCTGAAACCTTGTTTTTGTTGGGTGATGGTTTCAATGTAAGCGGAGATAATCGCCAAGGCTGCCAGTGCGGCGGCACCAACGGCAAAGCCTTTGCCGATGGCGGCGGTGGTGTTGCCTAATTCATCTAAGGAATCGGTAATGTCACGCACTTCTTTGCCTAAGCCGGCCATTTCAGCAATGCCTCCTGCGTTATCAGCCACAGGGCCGTAAGCATCAATGGCCATAGTAATGCC
>JAZGFQ010000035.1:0-3875 GCA_036479635.1 Arenicellales bacterium | reverse complement strand
CCCACACATTTTTCACAATATAATCGACACGCATGGTCTTTAGCTCCATATTTTTCCTCTACGCCTTTCTGCCCATTACAATTTTGTTGTATTTTGCGGTAGGCCGTCGCTTCCAGAACGCCATTCTGCTCAGTGCCAGCCTGTTATTTTATGCTTGGGGCGAAATGGGCTACGTCTTGTTAATGCTACTCTCGATTGCGATGAACTGGTTAATTGGCTTAGGTATCGATGCAAAGAAACGTCAAGGCCGCACTGCAAAAAGCGTATTAACCATCGGGGTTATTTTAAATTTATTGCCCCTGGCATTTTTCAAATATGGCAATTTCTTTGTCGATAACCTAAACCTGATGCTAGTGCATCTCCACTTCGATACCATTGAACTCAATGCACTGCATTTACCCATCGGCATTTCATTTTTCACTTTTCAGGCCATCTCTTATATTGTTGATGTGTATCGGGATGAAGCCACCGTACAAAAGCGCCCCGTTAATTTAGCCTTATATATCGCCTTGTTCCCGCAATTAATCGCAGGGCCCATTGTCAGATACCGCGATATTGATAAAGCCATCACTGAGCGACAAACTCGTCTTGAAGACATCTCCAGCGGTATATTACGCTTCATTGCAGGGCTGGGTAAAAAAGTGCTGATTGCCAACACAATGGGCGCAGTGGCAGATCAAATATTTTCATTGCCGATGGAAAATGTTTCCACCAGCTTGGCATGGCTCGGCATTTTAGCGTACAGCCTACAAATCTATTTTGATTTTTCAGGCTATTCTGACATGGCGATTGGCTTAGGCCGCATCTTCGGCTTCCATTTTTTAGAAAATTTCAATTACCCCTATATCAGCCGCTCAATTCAAGAGTTTTGGCGTCGATGGCATATCTCTTTATCATCTTGGTTCAGAGATTACGTGTATTTCCCGCTTGGCGGCAACCGCGCAGGCACTGGGCGCACTTACTTTAACCTGCTATTAGTTTTCTTCTTATGCGGTTTATGGCATGGCGCGAGTTGGTCGTTCGCCATTTGGGGCTTCTATCATGGCAGTTTTTTAGTCATAGAAAAAATTGGCTTAGCCGCTGTGCTCAAAAAATTACCCGCCCTGCTTCGCCACATGTATGTTTGGCTCGTAGTGATGATCGGCTGGGTGTTTTTTCGATCAGAAACCTTGCCGCAAGCACTTGCTTATATTCAAAAAATGTTTAGCTTTGAAACGGTACCTTATCTAAATGCAGAGTTGTTCTCTGCACTCAATAATCAATTCTATCTTGCCCTTGTCCTTGGCTTACTACTTTCAACGCCATTGCTCAAAAACCTCATTATCAAGGGTGATCAGTTATTTAATGATACCGGCGGCATTAAACCAATGCTGTTCACCGCAGGTAAAAATATGATCGTCATTGTCTGGATGGTCTTAATTCTTTTGGCTAGCACCGCACAACTGTTAAGCAGCGGTTATAACCCCTTTTTATATTTTAGGTTTTAAGATGCCAAGCCTAAAACAAGCCATAAAAAACAAGCGGCAAGCCTTCTGGGTTTATGTACTCTTCATGACCTTATTTTACGGTTTGTTCTTACATAAACACTTCGCCATCATCACCCTCGATATCCACCTTAAAACGGATCACGCTGGCGCCATTGAGGTTTTCACGCCCTCTAAACAAGGCGGCTATACCACCGAACAATCAAGACGCATTCACTTCCCTGATGCCAGCAGCGGACATCGCTTAGCGCTAAAAACCAGCAACCTCTCTGAACCAATCAGAATAGACCCCACGATGCGCACAGGAAACGTCATCATAGAAAAACTCATCTTCAAGCACCTGGGGTTTCAAAACGCCATCGAAGGTAAGGCCTTTGATGCAGTCCTGCTACGCTGTTATCAGTCTGATTGCACCACCACAACAGAAGGCCTAAGCATTCAGGCCAGCGGTAATGATGCCCAAATATTCTTTAACCACAACGTCGTGCCAATGCGATCAATCTATTGGGTGCTCGGCTTTGCGCTGTTAGCAGGATTGATCCCGCTCATGCTCATCACGCTCATTCATCAACGCCTAAAAACCACTGGCGCCTTGTTTCAAGTCGCATCAGCATTAAGCCTTGGCTTAGGATTCGCGGCTTATTTTGGGGCAATATTCAGCGCTTTAGTGCCCGCAGTCCTCGCCTGCATAACCATCACCGTTTTGCTTGCCAGCTTACTGCTTGCCTCAAAAAACGCCTCGCAGAGCAAACAATTCAGTACGCAGCTATCGATTTTAATCACAGGCTTAGCCTTTATCAGCATTTGGCCTATTTTGTCTTTGAGCAAAGATATTCATCTCAAAATTCTTAAAGATATTAACGCCTCAGGCACTAAACCCTACTCATGGAACGAATCCATAAACAGCTATAAAGATCAGTGGGACTCAAACTACGGCAAGTTTTTATATGGCGCAAAGCAGTTGATCAACTGGGACGCGAAAGTTAAAATATTTGGCCTAGGCTTCACCCCAAACAGCAAAACGATTCTAGGCAAAGACCAGTGGTACTTTGAAGGCTATGGCAGCCGTAAAGTCGAAAAGGACATCGTCCGCTCGATTGATAATATTACCGATTACATGGGGCTAAACCCGTTCACGCAATCAGCATTAGCGCAATGGAAAACTGTTTTAGAAGAACGTTATTATTGGCTAAAAGAACAAGGCATTGATTATGTCTTCGCCTTAGCGCCCACCAAAGCGCTGGTCTACCCAGAAAAACTGCCTGCAAGAATCTCAAAACTACAAAACGAATTAGCCAAGCAAACGCGCTACACACAGCTCATTGACTATCTTAAAGAAAACAGCATCGTGCCCGTGGTTGATCTCAAACAAGCCATGCTGTCTGCGAAAAACAAGCATCCATGGCCCTTATTTTACCGAACTGATTTCCATTGGAATTATTTGGGATCGTTTTATGCCTATCAAGCCATTGCACAAACGATTGCGAATATCTATCCACGTTACAACCTAGAGCCATTGAGCATAGATGACTTTCGAATTCAGCCTGAGCATCATTGGGCACATCATCAATTCTTAAAGCTTGCGGGCCTAAAGCCTGAGGAACATCAGGATGATACGTATCTAAAGCTATTTCCCAACAATGCTGATCACTACGCCACTAACAGCGATGTCTATTTAAAAGGCATTTACGATGAAACAGTGCCCCGGTTTGAACGCATCTCGGTTGACTGGACACCCCAGTTTTCAATGCGAACTTTACGCAACCCTCAAGCAGATATGGACCGCATCTTGGTCATTGGAGATTCTTTCTCAGAGAAAATGACGCCCTATTTCAACGCACACGCAAAAACCGTTTATAACTATCGAACAATCACTCAGTTTTCGCCCGAACCCATCAAATACTTGCAACCGCAATTGGTCATTCAAGAAGTGTTGAATATGTATATTCTAGACGCCCCGCCGAGTAATGCCGCAGAAATTAAACCTGCACGGGCGCGCTATTTAAAATCAATTCAGCAAGCAAACAGAACAGCCGCGTCACCATTTAGTCTGAATCTATCGCGCCGACCTCTTTGACCTGAGGCCTGGCTTCGAATTGTGGAAGATCATCGTTTATATCATACCATTGAGCCTTAGCGCCTACGAAGATATGCGATTCAGGCTTTATACCAGGATCACCCTCGACTGTACCCAGCGCTATTGAGGTCACCTTGCCATGTTCAGTGCCCGCTAAAGAGGCGCCACACACTTTACAAAAACACCATCCACCTCCCGCAGCCTCTTCGTAAATCCTTACGTTAGCTTCTCCTAAAACCCATTTAAAACTGTCTAACTTAATGCCTGCATACGTCGCGAATGCAGCACCATGTTGCCGTCTGCACATCGAACAA
>JAZGFQ010000034.1:0-2325 GCA_036479635.1 Arenicellales bacterium | reverse complement strand
CTAAACAAAACCTGTCATTGCGAGCGAAGCGCGGCAATCTCGCAAAGAAACCACAGTTGCGCCTGATAGTATTTCTTTACGCACCTAACGCCGTCACGAAGCATGAGAATAGAAAAACAGCCTATCAATCCCAATCCGAAGCATCAGACGTATCAACTCCTAAGGTATCAGCATCATAAGTTTCATCCAAATCAGCCTCATCATTCCCGTCTTCAAAAGGCTTAGCATCACTGCGTTCCAACAAGTTAATCGCCACTTCAACAAAATCGTATTCAGTAATAATGCCAATTAACTGCCCGTCATCCACGATCGGCAAGCAGCCATGCCGCGAGTTATGAATATATTGTGCGGCTTTTAAGATGCCGGTGTTTGCCATGATGCTCACCACGTTGGTGGTCATGATATCAGCCAGAGGCGTGTCTTTATGCGTGCCAGATGTGCTGTTTAAGGTAGAGCTACGCGCAGCTAACACATCACGGTGGCTGATCAATCCGACTAAACTGCCATCAGTCTCTACCACTGGAATATGGTGGATATGCTTGTCATTCATCAGCGCATGCGCTGTGCCTAGAGTATCCTCTGGCGTCAGCCTGATCGGGTCAGGCGTCATAATCGATTCTACACTGATCATCATCTCCACCTCTTTGATTGAAAAATAAGTGTAGTCCTTTAAAATGTGCTCCGCAACTTTAATTTATTTGTTTTGATTGAGCTTAATCAAGTTAAGGTTCTATTGGGTTAGGCAACAAGATAAACATCCGCCCAGATTGTTTCATATTACCCGCCAGCCATTCAGCGCGCTCGCCTGTGCCCCAGAACACATCTGCGCGTAATTGGCCTTTGATGGCGCCGCCAGTGTCTTGAGCGATGAGTAAGCGTTGAAAAGGGCGGTTATCGGCGTGCTTGCCATCATTTGGGTAAGTTGTATCTAGCCAAATAGGTGCGCCGAGCGCAACGAATTTAGGGTCAATGGATAAGCTACGTTCTGCGGTGAGTGGCACATTTAAAGAACCACGTGGGCCTTCATTCACATCTTCGCGCAGAGTAAAAAACACATAGCTTGGGTTTTGGTTTAATAATTCAGTGGCGCGCTCGGGGTGGGCTTTTAACCAGTCTTTAATCGTAAATAAACTCACCTCTTCACGCTTAAGCTCATTCATTTCAATGAGCTTCTTGCCGATTGAAATATAAGCATGACCGTTTTGGTTGGCATAACCCGCACCAATCACTTTGCCATCAGGCAGTTCAATTCGCCCTGAACCTTGAATTTGTAGAAAAAACAGTTGGTCGCGATCATCCACCCAAAGCAATTCTTGGCCTTTTAAAGGCGCAGTGTCTTCATCAATTTCTGCGCGTGAATAATAAGGCAGCACTTTATTGCCCACTAAACGCCCGCGCACGCGCTTGCCTTTTAAATCAGGGTAAAGCGCACTTAAATCGACAATGAGCAAATCATCGGGCGATTGATATAGCGGATAACGATAACGGGCATCAGCAGTGTATGAACCGTGCAAGAGCGGCTCATAATAACCGGTGATCAAACCCTCGGCTTTGCCGTTCTCAGCGTATAAAGGGTGCGGGCTGAAATGTTGTTCAAAAAAAGCTTTCGCTTGGGCATCTTGGCTAAAATCACCTTGTTCTAAGGCAGTACAAATAGTGTTCCATTGCGGTTTTTGAGCGAGTTTAAGGCAGCTTTTTTTAACGGCGTTAAGCGCCTCAGCGTGATGATCTGCCTGCCAGCCGGGTAATTTAGCGTAAGAGACGGCTTTGCCTGTGCCTGCTTTTTTTTCGCCGAAATGTTGGCAGCCAGCGTTTAAAGTGATAAAAAATGCCAGCAGAATTAGTTTTAAAGTTGAGCTCATTTCGAATGGTTTATAGGTTTATAAAGGTGATTGTAAATGTGGGTTATGCAGGCGTTCTTCACCAAAAGTAGACATCTCACCGTGGCCTGGGATAAAGCGTATATCATCGCCCAGCGGCAAACATTTTTGGGTGATGGAATGAATGAGATCAGCATGATTGCCGCGTGGAAAATCGGTGCGACCAATGCTGCCTTTAAATAAAACATCGCCCATCACTGCGAATTTACTCGCTTCATGATAAAAAATAACATGGCCGGGCGTGTGCCCAGGGCAGTGCACAACCGCCAAACGTTGCTGGCCGATGTGAATGGTATCGCCATCACTCAACCATTGCCCTGTTTGAATGTTACCACTGTGCGGCAAGCCCAGCATTTCGCCGTACTCATCTAAGCTCTCAAGCAAGAATTGATCATCTTTATGCGGGCCGATGATGGGCAATGATAATCGTTCTGCTAGTTCAACG
>JAZGFQ010000033.1:0-5332 GCA_036479635.1 Arenicellales bacterium | reverse complement strand
TAAATACTTCAGCAGGTTTAAGCGGGCTAAATGCCAGCACATTCGATTCATGTAAATCATTTAGCACTCCTTCCACATCCTGTTCAATGGCATGTTTTGATTCTGGAAATTGCGCTTCTAATGTATGAATAATCGCTTCGACGCTGCGCTGCCCATCACATAAATCAATAATCGTCGCGGTAACGGCATTTATTTCAAATCGTTCGTTTAATTTTTGGTTATCAATGCTCACCTGCTCAGCATCGCGCACCAACTGCCAGCCTTCATTCAAGGAGGGCATTAACACGCTGTTTTTAATTGTTACATTATCCATAATAGACCTTTATTGAAAAACATCACGCCAAATATTTTTAGGGCAATGATGTACTTTTAAGCCCTCGTTTAAACGCGTATTTAAGTAAAACGGTGAACAACCTCTACCTGATATTTCAAGCTCAACCGTGCTGGAATCAATCACCTTGGCCGCCACCCGTGCATTACTTTTATATTGTAAATTAACATCTCGAAATGGAAAGGTATCATAAGCATCAGGCTGACGATACAAAACAAAATGCTTGGCGCTCACCTCGAGCTCTTCGATACCGCCTTGCACCTCATATAGAGGCAGATTTAAATCAACGGTTTTAAACGTCGCGCTGAACTGGCGAAAGCCGCCATCGACCAGCGCGTCAATACGATAATGATACTGGCTGTTCCATTGAAGCCTATGCAAGGGAAACCAAGCAAACTGTAAGGCTGAAAACTTTTTTTGCACATCGTTTAATTCATTAATTGCGCGAATACCCGTGACTGCCTGCCATTGCTGGCTTTGGGGCTCAAAATGCTCTAACTGAAAGCCCATGATCGCCACTGAACTGACTTTATGCGGGTTGAACTGAATAGAAATCGGGTAGCCCGTCATCGGCAAATCAGGCGTGGGATGCGGATCTTCGTCATAAAAAACAGGGGATATGCCCGCCACCTCATTCGCAGGCCACAGCACCACCTCAGGGCGCATCGCTAAGCGTTGTGCGCCGAGCGCGGCATAATATTCTGATTTAATTTTAAAGCCATTGGCGCACACATTGTAATAACGGCCTGATTCTTGCACACTGTCAAGCGGCAAGCTCGCGCAATAGCCTTCATACCAATCCGCATTGACCTCACGCTCAGGCGAGCAAATTTTGTACGTTGCACCTGTGTGCTGATAAATAATATCTTCACGGTTCGATTCACACTGCTGATTAAACCATTTCGCACTGATGCGCGTGCCATCACCACAGGCATCAAAATAACGCCCCGCACCTTTTAAAATTGCCTCGCTGGGCGGCGATTGACACACAGATTGCATGTAAGGTGCGTTTAATAAAGCGCCATTCTCACAGCGATTTTGATAGGGCGGCGAAAACTGCGCCGCATCGGGTAAATCAGTGCATAATTGCTGATAATTCGCTTTAGAGATCACCTTACCCAAGCAATCATACTTTTGCGTTAAGGAGGCCGCCCCTGCTTGGTTTGAACAGGTTTGCGCTAGGTTTTGAATGCCCAGCTCATAAACATATCGTTGCTGAGTAGCCGCTGCGCCCATTTCATCGATGTCAAAATCTAAAAAAGCGAAGCGGTGATAAATTGCAGACATTAAATCGCCCGCAGAATCATCCACCGATTCATTGCCAATGCTGATATTTTCTAACACCTGCCCATGCGGATACGCAAAGGCTTGCGCGCGCTCAGGGGCAAATTCACCGCTATACCCCACAGCCCCTGATTGCTCTTCATGTGCGGAGACTTGACTTGACCCATTCATGGGTAAATTACGCGCTAAATAATGTGCGTGTGCATCGGCCGCTTTCGTTAAAGCAGGTGAATGCGCCAAAGCGGGCAAGCCTGCCGCCACTCTGGCTACGTTGACTTGATTGGCTGTAATCGGTGCTGCCATCAGATGAGCAGCGCTCAGAAAACCGAGGCACAACACCGATAAGTGGCTAAATAAAAACTTAGGAATCATGGTGTTTAGCGTAGTCTATTTAAAGCGTGTTTGTACAGAAATATTAGGTTCAATATATGGGCGCATTGACCAAACAACAGGCATAAAAAAAGCGCTGCGAAGCAGCGCTTTCATTCAAATTTCCATTCGAATTTCAAGGCAACGCCAAAAACTAGGCAGTAAACTTAGAAGCTTGGTCTGTGTTATGTGCTTGGCCATCTTCAAAACCTGCTTCATAAGCATCGTTAGTACGTTGCTCTTCACGCTCAGGGTTCTCTAAGTAACCGCCAGCCCAGCCACTAAAATAATCACTGGAAACGCCCATTTCTTGTAACTTTGACAAGCTGTCGTAATATTCTTTATCCATCGTTTTTCTCCACAAGAAAGCTAAATTTATTGAACGACGTATTCTAAGGCAATTTAGGCTGAGGTTAAATTCTCCAAACCCGTCAAATCGCAACGCAAATGAGATAAAAAAACTATCTATTTAGCAATACCTCTTAGAAAGCTCTGTATAGATAAAACCCTATTCAAAACAGAAAACATCTAAACCTTGCGCTTGCTCTGAACGCAAAGAAGCCCGCTTTTTACAACGATTTTGCGCAATTACAGACACCAGCCGGATGCGCGCACCTTTAGCATAAACACGCGGTAAAGCACTGCGCGCTTCTTTTGCTTGAGCTTCATTCTCGTAAGGGCCTAACAAAAGAAATGTCCAATTTTGTTCTCTTGCGCGAGTGGTAAAGACGTGCGCGTTATCTTTGAAATAAGGCTTTTGGGCAACATCAACCGCCTTTTGATGATCCAGCACCGTAAAAACATGAATAACATGTGCATTGTTTTCTTGGGTAAACAGCCATTGGTTATCCTCCAAGTAAACAGGATTAACCGCCTTGTTAGAGGCTGGTTTTAAAGCGAGAACAGGTGTTTGCGTTTTGGCTTGAGCTTTAGGCGTAGGCGAAATGACGACAACTAGTTTTGGCTCTGTCGCTGTCGGCGCTTGTTTTATAATGGCTTGGGACTCAGGTTTTTTCTCAACACTCGCTTGAGATAAAGGTTCTAACAACACCACCCTTTGCGCTTGTTTAAATTCTGGCTCTGGCTCTGGGTTTGACTCTGGCATGGCCACTTGTTTTGACAAGGGCTCAGGTTCAACCACCGCCAGCTCAGTCTCTGCTCGATGCTCAGCCAAAAAATCGATTGCGCGCTGGTCTTCTTGCTCAGCAGAACGTTGAATAAACACCAAACCCGCCGCCTCATCCGCTTTAGCCGCCACGCCTAAATACAGCGCGCGCCCATAATTAAATTGCGCCGCGGCATAACCACCCTCAGCGGCCTTTTGCCACCAGCTCAACGCTTCATCAACGTCTTTTTCGGTTGCCATGCCATTTAAAGACATATGCCCAAGATTAAATTGCGCTTCCACTTGGTTGTTATCTGCCGCGCGCAAAAACCAAATGCGAGCCTGTTCAGGGCTGCGCTCAATGCCGCGTCCTTCAAGATATAATACGCCCAAGTTATATTGCGCCTCAGCACTGCCTTCATACGCGCCTAAGCTCCAAGCATCAAAAGCACGGCGAAAATTACCTTGTTGATAGGCGCTCACGCCCGCTTTATAGTTACTGATCACAGCGTTAGAAGTATTCTCAGTCACTTGCGCCTGAGAGGTCAGCGCCAATATCATCATCAAACTGCCGATGACACTGCCTTGCCTAAACATGTTTTTAAGCACTTCAGACAACCTCATCGGACTCAGCCCACGCTTTAAAAGTACCTGCTTCAATATGATCTCGCATGGTTTGCATTAAGTGTTGATAATAATGAATATTATGCAGGGTACACAGCCGCCCGACCAGCATTTCTTGCTTATGGTATAAATGGCGCAAATATGACCTAGAATAGTTCTGGCAAGTATAGCAATCGCATTTTGGGTCTAACGGCCGAGTATCTAGCTTATGCACCGCATTTCTGATTTTCACCACGCCTTCGGAAGTATATAACCAGCCATTGCGCGCATTACGCGTTGGTAATACGCAATCGAACATATCGATGCCCGCCGCCACACCGTTGATTAAATCTCTCGGCGTGCCAATGCCCATCACATATCTAGGCTTATTTTCGGGTAATTCGGGCACACAATACGATAATACATCGGCCATTTCTTGTTTGCTCTCCCCGACCGATAAACCGCCCAAAGCATAACCCTCAAATCCCATCGCTTTTAAGCCACGCAACGATTTTACGCGCAAATCTTCATACATACCGCCCTGCACGATGCCAAACAAAGTGCCTTCGCCTTGATAAGCTGCCTTACACCGCTCAGCCCAACGCAAAGACAGTTCCATGGATGTTTCCGCTTCTGTATGTGTGGCAGGGTATGGTGTGCATTCATCAAACGCCATCACGATATCCGAACCTAAATCCGTTTGAATTTGCATCGATTCTTCGGGCCCTAAAAAAACCTCACTGCCGTCAATCGGTGATCGGAACTTCACCCCTGCTTCAGTCAATTTGCGTAATTTAGCTAAACTCCATACTTGAAACCCGCCTGAATCGGTCAGAATCGGACCATGCCAGTTCATGAAATCATGTAAATCACCGTGCGCTTTGATCACTTCTGTGCCAGGCTGCAACATTAAATGAAAAGTATTACCCAATACAATTTGTGCACCCGTGCCGCTAACGTCATCAGGGGTTAAGGTTTTAACCGTGCCGTTCGTGCCCACCGGCATAAAAGCAGGGGTATCCACCACGCCGCGTGTAAACTCAAGTTGGCCGCGTCTTGCTAGGCCATCGGTTTTAAGTAAACTAAATTTCATTGCTAAAGTTATTTTATGAATTCTCTGTGGATCGGCTTAAAAACATCGCATCGCCATAGCTAAAAAAACGGTATTCTTGCTCAATCGCGTGCGCATAAGCGGTATCAATGGTGGCCTTGCCTGCAAAGGCTGAAATCATCATTAATAAGGTAGATTTAGGCAAGTGGAAATTGGTTAACAAGGCATCCACCACTTTAAATTCAAACCCAGGGTAAATAAAGATATCGGTTGCCCCTTTATATTCTGCCAAAGCGCCTTGCAATGCGGCGCTCTCTAAAGCGCGCACAGTGGTAGTGCCCACCGCAATCACGCGCTTGCCTGCCGATTTGGCTTGATGAATGGATTGCACCACAGCCTCGCTCACCTCAATGCTTTCCTGGTGCATTTTATGTTCGCTTACATCATCCACCTTAACCGGTTTAAACGTGCCAGCGCCGACATGTAAAGTGACATAGGCAATGTTCACGCCTTTAGCGGCCAAGGCGCTGAGCAACTCATCGGTGAAATGCAAGCCTGCGGTGGGAGCCGCAACCGCGCCTTCTTGCTG
>JAZGFQ010000032.1:0-7241 GCA_036479635.1 Arenicellales bacterium | reverse complement strand
TGTGACCTGGATGACGACGACGATGGTGTGGGCGATGATGTGCCAGATAACTGCCCTGTGCACCAAAATCCTGATCAAGCCGATGAAGATAATGATGGAATTGGGGATGTATGCCAATTTTTAGGCGATGAAAGTATTTGCCTGCCGATTAAAGCTGCCAATGGTTCGGTTGTTGTTATTTGTTTGTAAACGATAATCGATATGGACGCGGTAATCTCTTGCGAAGTTAGCTATCTATTTTAACGATCGTTATTAGATATTTAATCAATTAGATTGTACGGCCGAAACGGTCTATAGTCTCCTTGTGCATAAATGATTATGCGCGTATTTATATTTGGGTAACCAGATATTTTTGATCAAAATAATGAGCGTACAAGTTCATATAAATATTAGGAGATAAACATGTCTTTAAAAGGTTCAAAAACCGAGCAAAGCTTAAAAGACGCGTTCGCGGGTGAGTCACAAGCGAATCGTCGTTATTTATATTTCGCAGCAAAAGCTGATATCGAAGGCCACAACGATGTTGCCTCTGTGTTCCGCTCAACGGCGGAAGGCGAAACAGGCCATGCACACGGCCACTTAGAGTATTTAGAAGAGTGCGGCGACCCTGCAACAGGCTTGCCATTTGGTTCTAGCGATTTAAACCTTAAAACTGCGATTGAAGGTGAAACCCATGAATATACGGATATGTATCCGGGCATGGCAAAAACTGCGCGCGAAGAAGGGTTTGATGAAATTGCAGATTGGTTTGAAACATTAGCCAAAGCTGAGCGTTCACACGCGAACCGCTTCCAAAAAGCGTTAGACGAGTTAGGTTAATTGTCTGTGAGGCTGCTTTAAGTTTTAAACTTTAAGCAGCCTTAATTTCTTAATGCTGAATTAAAAAATATACCATGAAAGAAGGAAATTTAAGCGCACCGACTCGCCATCCATTAGATTGGCAATCAGAATCATTTTACGATGAAACGGCTGTTTTTGATGAAATGGAACGCGTGTTTGATTTATGCCACGGTTGCCGCCGTTGTGTGAGCTTATGCCAGTCTTTCCCTACTTTGTTTGATTTGGTTGATGAGTCCAAAACCTTTGAAGTTGATGGGGTTGATAAACAAGATTACTGGAAAGTAGTCGATCACTGCTATTTATGTGATTTATGTTACATGACCAAATGTCCATACACGCCGCCGCACGAGTGGAACTTAGATTTCCCGCATTTAATGTTGCGCGCTAAGGCACTAAAATTCAAAAAGGGTGAGACTAAAACCCGCGATAAACTCATTACAAACACGGATACCATTGGCAAACTTGCGAGTATTCCAGTGGTCGTCAACACGGTCAATGCCGTGAATAAGAACAAAACCATGCGCAAGGCCTTATCAAAAACCTTGGGCATTCACCCTGATGCGGTGATTCCTGAATATCATGCAAAAACTGCCCGTAAAACCCATAAAGGCTTAATAGGGCGGGCCAGTGCGAGCGCTATTGCAGGCGAAGGTACAACGGGTAAGGTAGCGGTTTTCACCACTTGCTACGGAAACTATAATGAACCACAAACCGCGCATGATTTAATCGCGGTGTTACAACACAATAATTTGCCCGTCACCTTGCTGGATAAAGAGCAATGTTGTGGTATGCCTAAGCTAGAATTAGGTGATTTAGAGGCCGTGAAGCGCGCTAAAGAAGCCAATATTCCGCAGATGATTAAGATGATTGATGCAGGTTGGGATATCATCGCGCCGGTGCCGTCTTGTGTATTGATGTTTAAGCAAGAATTACCGTTGATGTTCCCTGATGATGCCGATGTGCAGCGCGTCAAAGCCGCTATTTTTGATCCTTTTGAATATTTAATGCTGCGCCATAAGGCGGGGCTAATGAACATTGAGTTCAAACAAAAACTGGGCAAGGTATTGATTCACTCAGCCTGTCACCAGCGTGTGCAAAACATGGGACCTAAAACCAAGCAGGTGCTCAGTTTGATCGAAGATACTGAGGTCAGCACGGTTGATCGATGCTCAGGGCATGATGGCACTTATGCGCTCAAACAAGAGTATCATGATGCTTCTGTGAAAATTTGCCGCCCTGTGGTGAGCAAGCTTAAGCAAGCCGAAGTCGATTATTACGGCAGTGATTGCCCGATGGCAGGCAAACACATCGAAAATATTTTAGAAACAGATTTTGCCACGGTGCACCCGATTACGATGCTCAGAACTGCTTACGCGATATAAAAACCTTATCCAGTCATTGCGGGCGTAGCGAGGCAATCTCTTCACATTCATTGAAGTTCGTGATGAAGTTCTTGCACTTAAGCTCGCACAGGCCAAATTATTTATAAACAGAATAGATTAAATGCAATTAACGCGAAAAGACCTTTTTAGCCTAGAAGAATACGCCCCAATGCGCAGTGAATATCGCGCAAAAGTGATGGCGCATAAGAAAAACCGCGCGGTGGCACTAGGCCCAAATGCCGTGCTGTATTTTGAAGACCGCCTAACTATGCAATATCAAATTCAAGAAATGCTCCGTATCGAGAAAATATTCGAAGCCGAAGGCATCAATGAAGAGTTAGAGACCTATAACACGCTCATTCCCGATGGCAGTAATTGGAAAGCCACTTTCATGATTGAATTTGGTGATGAAGATGAGCGCCGTAAGGCCTTAGTGGCGTGGAAGGGCATCGAGAAAACTGTTTGGATGCAAGTGGGCGACCACGCTAAAGTTTATGCGATTTCAAACGAAGATTTAGCGCGTGAGAATGATGTAAAAACCTCAGCAGTGCATTTCATGCGTTTTGAGTTAAGTGATGAAATGCGCGCTTCTGCGTGCCAAGGCGCTAAGATTTCAGCTGGAATAGACTTGGATTTATACCCACAATCTTTGCCATTAGCAGAGAACTTTCAGGCCTCATTACAGGCAGATCTCAACTGTTAAATGCTTAGTGATAAACGGGCATTAGTTCGCACTAAAGGTCGCTAAACAGAGGGATAACACTAAATAAATAATACGCTGTATCATTGCGAGCGCAAACGCGGCAATCCAAGGGCGATACTCTAGGGCGATACTCTAGGGCGATACTCTAGGGCGATACTTCGCCAAGATCGTAGATTCGCTAAGATCGAAGATTCGCCAAGTTCGAAGGGTCGAAACGATGATTGAAGCCTGTGACGAGGTTTTTCAGGCTTGACGATAAATTCATAACGACCAAATACTTAAATACGACTCAGTTATCGGGCAGTGGTGTGGCAATGACCGTAACGAGTAATTAAACTCCGTAAGAAGATTGCCGCGTCGACTTTGCTTTCTCGCAATGGCTGTGGTGATTTTTGGACATAAGACGAGCCTTGCTCTAGGCTTTAACTCGTTTCAAACTCCACCAAACAACCCATCGCATCTTTGGGGTGAATGAACACCACGGGCTTGCCGTGCGCGCCTGTTTTGGGCGTGCCATCACCCAAGACGCGAATATTTTTATTTTTTAATTGTTTAATCGTCGTATCAAGATCATCTACCTCTAGGCAGTAATGATGAATGCCGCCATCAGGGTGTTTGGCTAGAAATTTTTCGATGGGCGAATCTTTGCCTAAGGGGTGTAATAACTCCAGTTTGGTGTTCTCCAGTTCAACGAAAATCGTGGTAACGCCATGCTCAGGAAGCGCTAACGGTTCTGAGATAGTTGCGCCTAGGACTTCGGCATAAAAATGCGCAGCTTTTTGTAAATCTGGTACGGCAATGGCGATGTGGTTGAGTTTTCCGATCATGGTGTGCTTTTACGGTTGAGTAGGCGCGATTATCTTGCGTGCAAATTCCACCGCTAATCGCGCAGGTGAAACGCCTGAGGCTAATGATTGCTGCAAAGCCTGATATTGCGCTTGAAGTTCGGGCTGTGCTTTAAAGGCGCTGATAAGTTCGGCTAGGGTTTCGTCTTCTAGCCAAGTGCTTAATTGTTCAGAACGTTTTTTTGAAAAATACGTGTTTTCTTTCGCTAAAACGAAATATTCTCTGATTTTTTCGTGAAGCGCATCTAGCCCCGTTTTCTCTAAAGCAGAACACAGCAAGACAGGGCAGGCCCAATCAGGCATCCTTTTGGGCATGAGCGCTAAAGATTGTAAATAGTGTGCGGCAGAATGCCTTGCCGCAGGCAGTAAATCACCATCGGCTTTATTGATGATGACGATGTCCGCCATTTCCATGATGCCGCGTTTGATGCCTTGCAGAGCGTCGCCGCTGGCGGGTTGTAATAACAGTATTGAACAGTCTGTCATCTCGCTTACATCAGTCTCAGATTGCCCAACACCCACAGTTTCGATGAGCAGAGTGCTGTAACCAGCGGCCTCACATAAGGCAATCACTTCACGGCTACGCCTCGCCACGCCGCCGAGTAGGTTGCCAGAGGGTGTGGGGCGAATATAAGCTTTGGGATTATTTGCTAAGGTAGGCATACGGGTTTTATCGCCTAATATCGAGCCGCCCGTGCGTTTTGAGCTAGGGTCAATCGCCAGCACGGCAATGGTTTCGCCTTGCTCAATTAAAAACTGCCCAAAGGCTTCGATGAAAGTAGATTTCCCAACGCCTGGGCTGCCTGAAAGTGCAATGCGTTTCGCCTTGCCAGTATAGGGCATGATGATGTCGAGTAAATTTAACGCCAGCGCTCGATCTAAAGGCTGAGCAGATTCAACTAATGTGATGGCTTTAGATAAGGCGCGACGATCTCCTGCTAAAACACTGTTTGCCAGTGTTTGGATACGTAAAGAATGCTCGGAGGCGGCGTTCATCAAGTTTTATTCAAACTCGATGATCTTCTGATCAACTTCGAGAACGTCACCCGCTTTGCAAAATACGGCTTTAATGATGCAGTCTTCATCCGCTCTAATCGAGTTTTCCATTTTCATGGCTTCAATGACTGCAAGTTCACTGCCAGCATGGATCTTATCGCCTACTTTTAAATCAAGGTTGATCAATAAACCCGGCATAGGCGAGAGTAAAAATTTAGATAAATCGATTTCCTTTTTAGGGGGCATCAAGCGTGATAAAGCGGCGATATTAGGCGTTAAAACGCGGGCATCTAAACGATAACCTTTATGGCTGAGCACATAGTGATATTGTTCGCGGCGGATTTGTGCGGATATCGTTCGGCCATTGATATTACCCGTATAACGTGGTTCGCCGAGCGTCCAACTATCTTCGATAAAATAATGCTGGCCTTGATATTCAAGCCGAATTTGATCATCAGTTTGGCAAATCTCAACGTCATGATGCACATCATGTTGATCAACCGCCACCCAGTTTCGTGAAACGGTATAAGTGTGATGCGGTAATTGCCCCGTAAGTTCAGACGCGCGAAGAGAATAGCGATAATGTATCAATACTAGTAGCGGAATGAGTGCATCGAGTGTGTCAGGTGCATTCAGTGTCGCATCATAACCATCTGGGTATAAATCAGCAATAAAGTCGGTGTCCAGCTCACCTTTGATGAAACGTGGTTGCTGCAAAATAGAGGATAAAAACCCGATATTGGTTTCAACGCCTTGGATGGTGTATTGATCCAACGCTAACTGCATGGCATCAATCGCTTCATCACGAGTGGGTGCGTGGGTGATGAGTTTGGAGATCATCGGGTCATAAAACATCGAAATTTCATCGCCTTCATCAATGCCCGCATCCACGCGCACGGTTTGATTCTCATTATTCGGCTCGACATATCGCTTGAGCCTGCCGATAGACGGCACGAAATTTCGGCTCGGGTTCTCAGCGTAAACGCGCGCTTCAATCGCCCAGCCATCGCGTTTGACTTCAGATTGTTGCAAGGGCAGCTTCTCACCTGCTGCAGCGCGAATCATGAGTTCAATTAAGTCTAATCCTGTAATCATTTCTGTCACAGGGTGCTCAACTTGCAAGCGCGTATTCATTTCTAAGAAAAAGAAGTTTTGCTGGGTATCAACAATGAGCTCGACCGTGCCTGCGGAGACATAATCTACCGCTTTTGCTAGTAACACAGCTTGTTCGCTCATGGCTTTGCGGGTGGCATCATCAATAAAAGGCGAGGGCGCTTCTTCGATGACTTTTTGATGACGGCGTTGAATGGAACATTCGCGCTCGTTTAGCGTGAGCACATTGCCGTGCGTATCGGCAATCAGCTGGATTTCAATATGGCGCGGTTGCTCGATGTATTTCTCGATGAACATTCGATCATCACCAAAGCTCGATAACGATTCACTGGCCGCGCGCGCAAAACCATCGCGGCATTCTTCATCGTTATAGGCCACGCGCATACCTTTGCCGCCACCGCCTGCACTAGCTTTAAGCATCACAGGATAGCCAAATTGGTTGGCAAGTGTGACGGCTTCCTCGGCATCTTTAAGCACAGCGGTGTGCCCAGGAATAACATTCACCCCTGCTTTTTCAGCGATTATTTTAGAGGTGATTTTATCGCCCATCGCTTCGATAGCGCGCACATTAGGGCCAATAAAGGTAATGTTTTCAGCCGCTAGACGTTTTGCGAATTCAGCATTTTCAGATAAAAACCCATAGCCAGGATAAACCGCATCTGCGCCTGTTGTTTGGCAGGCAGCGATGATTTTATCAATGTTTAAATAGCTTTCGCTGGGCGCATTTCCGCCTAGATAAAGCGCTTCATCGGCTTCGCGCACATGTTTAGCGCGCTTGTCAGCATCAGAATAAACCGCTACGGTGGCAATGCCCATTTTCTGGGCGGTGCGCATGGCGCGGCAAGCAATTTCACCGCGATTAGCGATGAGAATTTTTTTAAATAAACCCATGTTGATACCCTAAAGCGGTAGGTTGCCGTGCTTGCGCCACGGGTTTTCAAGTTTTTTAGATCTGAGCATATTCAAAGAGCGCGACACGCGTTGGCGGGTTGAATGTGGAAAGATAACATCATCGATATAACCACGGCTGCCTGCAATAAAGGGGTTGGCGAATTTTGTTCGATATTCTTCGGTGCGTGCTTCGAGTTTTTTAGGGTCTTTAGCGTCTTCTCTGAAAATAATTTCAACCGCGCCCTTAGGCCCCATTACCGCAATTTCTGCGCTCGGCCAGCAAAAGTTCACGTCTCCGCGCAGATGTTTAGAGGCCATGACATCATAAGCACCGCCGTAAGCCTTGCGCGTGATGATGGTCACTTTAGGCACGGTACATTCTGCATAGGCGTATAATAATTTTGCGCCGTGTTTGATGATGCCGCCGTATTCTTGATCGGTGCCAGGCATAAAACCGGGCACATCGACGAA
>JAZGFQ010000031.1:0-3530 GCA_036479635.1 Arenicellales bacterium | reverse complement strand
GAAGCCCACCTCAGCTTTGGCGGCACGCAAGGGGTTTATACGCACACTTCAAGCGCTGTTTCAGGTGAAATGGAGCTGAGCGTTTATGTACCACCGCAAGCGGACACATTAAACACTGGCGAGAAACTACCCGTGCTGTTTTATTTATCGGGCTTAACCTGCACCCAAGAGAACGTCACGGGTAAAGGTGGTTTTCAGCAAACTGCCGCCGAACTCGGCTTAATCATTGTTTGCCCTGATACCAGCCCTCGCTGCACAGGCTATGCGGGCGAAGATGATGATTACGATTTTGGTAGTGGCGCGGGTTTTTACTTAAACGCCACCGAGTCGCCTTGGTCTGAAACGTATAAAATGTATGATTATATTGTGGATGAATTGCCTGCTTTGATCGCAGAGAATTTCCCCATTGATACAGATCGAATGGGTGTTTTTGGGCACTCTATGGGTGGGCATGGTGCTTTGACCATTGGTCTTAGGAACCCTGATTTATTTAAATCTATCTCAGCCTTCTCGCCTATTGTCGCGCCCAGTCTAGTGCCTTGGGGGCAAAAGGCTTTTACGGGCTATTTGGGCAAAAATACCGATGCTTGGGCAGAATATGATGCCACTGCTTTAATGAAAGTAGGCCACCGCAGCGCTGCTGAAATATTAATCGATCAAGGCACGGCTGATCCATTCTTAGCCGAACACTTACAACCTGAGTTATTTGCTGAGGCTTGCGTTAAAGCTAACCAACCATTGCAGGTGCGTATGCAAGCAGGCTACGACCACAGCTATTTCTTCATTTCAAGCTTCATGGCAGATCACCTCCAGCACCACGCGAAAACCTTAATGAGTGGATAGGGTACAATATCCGTTATAGCACAAAAAAATGAACTATAACGATTCAATGAACCTTGATGAAGCCAGCTACTCAGCGCTTAAGAAAGTTGCAGCATATTACATGGCCAATGAGCGCGCTGATCATACGCTGTGCCCAACCGCGTTGGTGAATGAGGCTTATCTTAAATTTCAGAATCAATCTTTAAGCGGCCACAATAAAGCCAGCTTTATGTTGGTTGCAGCACGAAATATGCGCCAGATTTTAGTCAATCACGCCCTTGCTCGGAACGCTCAAAAAAGGGGCGATGGCGAACGCACCTGCATACTCGTAGATGATCTAATGGCCAAGCCAGCTGTTGAGATGGATATCCTCCACTTAGATGATGCTTTAAAAAGGCTTGAAACCTTAGACCCCATCAAAGTACGCATCATTGAGTTGCGTTTTTTTTCGGGGATGACGTATCAAGAAGTCGCGGCAGAGCTTGCACTGTCGATATCCACGGTTAAACGCAAATGGACGGTCGCGCGTGCTTGGCTTTATCGAGATCTGAATTAATAACTCACTCCACTTCATGCGTAAAACGAATTCGAATGATGCCTTAGAAGCGCTGCTGTATGAAGTTTTAAAACAACCCGCTACTGAGCGAATGAAATGGCTCTCTCAGCAATTCAATCATTCACCCGAGACCTTAAGCGAAGCATTATCTTTACTCAAAGCACATGAAGACAGCGGTGATTTCTTAGAATCCATCACACCGTTACTTGACACCTTATCAGCACCCAAAAACCGTTCAGGCGAGATCATCGGCGCTTTTAAAATTGATGGAACCATCGCTCAAGGCGGCATGGGCTCAGTCTATAAAGCCCATCGAATTGATGGCGCATACGAGCAAATTGTCGCGATTAAAATCGTACCAGATACCGGCATACAAACGTCTTTATTCCAAGCAGAACGCCAGATACTGGCGGACTTAAATCACTCTGCCATTACCACTATTCTCGACGGCGGCAAACTTGAGCAAAGCGATGAACTCTATTTTGTTATGGAATATATCGAGGGTGAAAACGTTCTCACTTATGCGCGTCATCAACGCCTAAGTCAATCCGCCCGAATTGACTTAATGTCCGAATTATTAAACGCCTTAGCGCTCGCTCACAATAACGGCATCATTCATTGTGATTTAAAACCCGATAATATTTTGATAGATCAAGGTGGGAAATTAAAATTACTCGATTTTGGCATCGCCCATGCAAGGCGAATCACACATGCTGCCCCTTCCAGCGAAGCCTCAATAGATTCATCGCACTACGCCATCACACCCCTCTTCGCCAGCCCAAGCCGCTTGCTCGGTAGAACACCTGTCATCGGCGACGACATCTATAGCATGGGCATCGTGATGGGCTTATTGATGTCTGGTCTGCGCATAAGTGACGTTAAAACGGGCACACAAATAAATAAGCACTTAATTAACAATGCCTTAAGTGAGGATGCTCGCGCAATTTTCAATACGGCAACGGCTGACGACATACAAATGCGCTATCAAAGCGCTCAGCAGTTTAAGGAAGAGCTTCATGCGTGGGAAAATAATTACCCCATCAGCACGCTAAAAAACAAGGTTTTGTATCGGCTTAAAAAGTCTATCCAAAGAGACCACTTACGCTGGATAAGTGCCGCATTACTCACCTCGGTCGTCTTGATGACAGCCATTGCTAGGTGGCAAAATATTCAAGTAAAACAAACTAAGCAATTTAATGAAACTCAAGTAAAGGCCACGACTGAACTTGCAAAATCCATCAACCATGAGCTTGATGACAAACTAGCCTTACTTGACGGCTCGACCCCAACTCGTTTAGCAACAGCAGAGCATGCATTAACACAGCTTAAAGCCATTTATGCCGCCCAGCCCAACAACCCAAATATTAAATCTGCATTGGTTCGCGCACAATTACTTGTCGCCAGAATTTTAAGCCATCCAAATAAACTGCACGTTGGTCAATTTAATCGGGGACGTGCGCACTTGAAACAAGCTTACTTGCTGTCTAAAGAAATTTTTGAGTCACAGCCTACTTTAAAAAACTTAAGCCTATTTATCTTAGCCAACCGCTTTGTTTCTATTCAATTATTAATCATTGAAAACAAACCTGCGGCCGCTTTAAAAATAGAACAAGCATTGCTAGAAGTCATCAAACAATTAGATGTCGCTAAAGACCCTGTCATTCGCACACGAATGGCGAGCCAAAAAACTACGGTTGGACGTATGCTGATTTTCAACAACCGGCTTGAAGAGGCTGGCATGCTGTTTCAGCAAGCTGAAAAACTATATATCCAACCCAAACCAAACATGAGTGATTTTGCCCGCGAACGTGCGCAACGCGGTATGAATGTGACACTTGATGCTAAAGCGGTCATTGCCTTATTAAAAGCAAACTACCCCAACGTGAGGAAATTTAATCAAACCATACTCAACCGCCATCAAGGTAAGCCGCTTTGGTTAGACCGAAGGCGGCTTATGTATGCACACCACAGCCTTGCGTGTGAGGCCATGATTGGGCAAAATAATATGACGCTTGCCGCCACACATTTATCCCAAGCGAAAGCTATTTCAGCTAAGCTTGCGGCTGATTTTCCATCTGCGGTCAACACTCAATGGATGCAACATCGTTACGCCTTGGCTAATGAGATGGCTAAGGAAATAGCGTATAGTCAT
>JAZGFQ010000030.1:0-10619 GCA_036479635.1 Arenicellales bacterium | reverse complement strand
GCGCAGATGAAGGCTTGGCGACGCAGTTTGATTCCGAAACAGAAGAGACGCGTATTTATGTGTTTACACCCAAGGGCAGGGTGATTGATTTACCCAATGGCGCGACGGCCATCGATTTTGCCTACGCGGTGCATACGGAAGTCGGGCATCGAACCCGTGGCACGCGCATTAATCAAGCTATGCGGCCGTTAAACACGCCGCTGAACACAGGCGACCAAGTGGAAATTATTACCGTTAAAGTGGGCGCCCCTAGCCGAGATTGGATTGCCTTAGATGGTTATGTGAAAACGCACCGCGCCCGCGCGGCCATTAGCCATTGGTTTAAAAGTAATGATCGCGACTTGCACCTAGGCCTAGGCCGAGAAAAGATAGAACGTGAATTAAGTCGCAAACGATTACACGATATTTCTTTTGAGAAAATGGCTGCGGCCAATGGTTTTGATGCGCCTGAAGAAATGATGATTGCGCTGGGCGCAGGGGGCATTAAGGTTTCAAAGTTATTAAGCCCCTTTATTGAGCGCGCTGAAGTGGAACCGACAGATAAGCCATCCCCCTCACGTAAACGTGCGAATACCTCAAGAGATGATCAATTCATCGTACAAGGCGTGGGCAAGCTTAAAACCCAAATTGCAAATTGCTGCCGGCCCATGCCGGGCGAGGAGATCGTTGGGTATATCACGCGCGGGCGCGGCATTACGATCCATCAACAACGTTGCTCGAATATCTTAAACCTGCCTGAGCAAGATTTAAACCGCTTAATTGATGTGAGTTGGGGGCAGGTGGACGATGCGAAGTTTATCGCCAGCATCAGCGTATTGGCGTATAACCGCAGCAATATGTTGCATGATATTACCAGCACCTTAAAAGACGATAAAATTTCAATTTTAAAAGCAGCGCTTAAGATTCAAGAGGACGATTCGATTGTAATGATTGAAATAGACGTTGAATTAGCGGGCCAGTTACAATTAGGGCAGGTGATGAATCAAGTGCGGAATATTCCGAATGTATTAGAAGTGAAAAGAGTATTTTCTTGATGTGATTTCAAATGAATTAATATGTGGCGAAGGAAGTCGGGTTTATTAGATCAAAGTTTAATGAGGCTTGCTGGCGTTTATACTGTCTTAGCGTTATATTTATGACCCTATACACCCAAATAAACCTGTACCTGAACAATGATAAACTAAAGTTGATTTGAGTTGTTCGCAAAGGTTTTGCAATAAACATATAATAATGACAACGTTGAAGAATAGAACTCAAAAGGACTATCTCTGCCCTTTATGCAACAGCCCTGAGACAGCTGAAGAAAATAGAATAACAAAAAAAGAGGGCATGATTAATGTCATTCGGCCTCATAAAGTCTTTCATTGTTATAACTGTAATAACCGAGTCAAAATATTCGAACCTTATCAATTCAAGCAACACAAAGTTTTTTGGTTTACGGTGTTGTTATTGCTCGTGTTGGCTTATTTTCTCTTTAAGATAGCATCATTGTCTACTGATGCGCCTGCAAACTTAGCTGGGCAACAGCTCTCAGGCCCTACTCCTGTTCGAGTAGGTTTTGAACCTTCACAAAAAAAGAATGCAGAGGTATTGAAATTCTCACAAGCTGAAGTGGATGCTGTACAAGCAAAGCTTCAAGTGGATGATCGTAAGAATCAAGCACTGGTAACATCCAACGAAAACTTTAATAAGGCGAACAAGCAGCATCAGCTTACATTGCAGGCCTTACAAACAAAGCTGGAAAACTCGAATACGTTATTGCTTGACCGTGACAGCGACATGACGGAGTTGTCATCACAAAATCAAATTCTGATTGATTCGTTCAAGCAGCTAGAATCTAAATCTAAGCAATCATTGGAAGCGTTGGCCAGCCTAAAAAAAGAGTTGAGCCAGGTTCAAACACAACTAAGGGATCGTGACAACAAAATTGTAGAATTTAAGGAAAACACTAGGCTACTGTTGGAACAGCAAACGCATGATCTTAAGAATCAAGCGTTGGCATCCTCCAGCGAAAAACTTAAGAAAACGAATGAGCATCAGTCTACATTGCAGGCTCTACAAACGAAGCTGACAAGCTTGAGTGCGTTATTGCTCAACCGTGACAGTGAAATTTCGACGTTATCATCTCAAAACAAAGCCCTGACGGGTTCGGTCAAGCAGCTAGAATCCAGATCTGACCAATCGTTGGTAGCCTTGGATAGCCTAAAAAAAGAGTTGGGGCAGGTTCAAACACGACTAAAGGATCGTAATAATGAAATTGTAAAGTTTGAGATAAAAGCTAAACTACTGTTGGAACAGCAGAAGGTTATAACGTTAAAAAAGCCTGTAAAACAACCTGATTCTGTCATAAAGAATAATCCTGATGTTGGTCAAAATACTTTAGGCTTTACCCTGCAAATTGCTAGCGTTGAAACTGAAGATCAAGTCAAAGACCTTGTTGCATCATTGCGTGACGGGCAAGCCAATGAATCACAATTTTATTATTACCGATCGACCAAACAACGTAAAACTTGGTTTCCTGTTTTTTATGGTATTTTTGAACACACAAAAGCAGCCCGGCACGCTTTAAAAAACTTACCCAACGAGTGGAAAACACATCAAGCTATCGTGCGGAACATTAAAGATAATTCTATGCCAATGAAAATAGTGGAGTAATTATAATCATGAGTAGATATTTCCAAATGTGTTTTCATAATGGCATGAAGCTAGTGTAAATGTCAGGCGGCGGAGCGGGCACGATTGATTATGTTTTGGCAACAGGCTTGCGGTGTAATGATCGTGTGGTGAGTTTAACCGCCGCTGCCAGCCCTGTTGAGGTGTTCTATCATTTGGGTATGAATCGGGTGCATTATGTGCCGCAGCATGGGTTTTTATATTTTGTTAATTCAGCCCATTTCCCTGTGAGAGAAATTATTCATCAAGTGTTTAAAGGCGCGCAATGCACGCCAGATATTGAACAACTCTATTTAGATGAGCATGGTTATTATAAAGCCGCTCAACGTCTCACATTAGAAAACAAACCCGACGAGACCTTGGCGATGGCTGTGTTGGTGGCGCTTAGAATGAAAGACATAAAAATCAGCATGGCATTGGCGCCATCCATTGAGCCTAAGCACTCAACACAAGCGCCCAAATGAGTATTATTAAAGAAGCCTTAGCCTTATCTCATCAGATGGCCGAAGCCTTAAGTTTGCCGACGGTCAGCCACGTTTATTTACCCGAACAAAGTGGCGAACCTGGGTTTAGAGATGAGTTTGCATTAATCTTTTTAGAAGATGGCACTACCAGTGCTTTTTATGCCAGTTTGCCCGGCGCATTACAGGCACTGAGAAGCCACGGGCAAGCGGCTAATTACTTCAAGGGGCTTAAGCTATTTGATTTGGTGCAAGGCTTAGTTGAAAATGATTTAGCCCGTCAGGCAGTGGCGATTGGGGCGTTTAATGCCATGAGCCAATATTTAATGAAACAGGCAGGCTTGCTACCTGAATTAACTGCACAGCGTAAAGTGAGCACCCAGCCTTTAAGCAAAGGTGATTGCGTGGGCATGGTCGGTTATTTTTGCCCTTTGGTGGATAAATTATTAGCGAAGGGCGTGGATGTTTTGGTGTTAGAGCGTCAGAAAGAACGCGTGCTCGTGCGCGAAGGCGTGCGTTTAGCGCAGAATGCCTCAGAACTCGCTGCCTGCCATTCGGTGCTGTGCACCGCCTCGACCCTCGTGAATGACAGCCTTGATGATTTGCTGAATGACATCAGTGGTACGGGCGTGGGTGTGCCTGAATTTAGCCTCATTGGCCCCAGTGGTAGTGGTTTGGTTGATCATCTATTTACGCGGAAGATCACCTCAGTGGGCGGCGTTTATTTCCCTGATCAACAGGCTTTATGGGGCAGATTAAACCAAAATGAATCGTGGGGTGATGCAGGGCTTAAATACACTTTAAATCGTGATAATTACCCCGGTATTTCAGAGTTATTGAAGCGCGCGTCGATTTAACTTGCAAACCTATTTGCTTAGGACTAGGCTAGGTTGGCTATCTATAAATAGATAGTATTACGTAATATTAGAGACTGGAATAAACAATGCATAAAGCCCTCGTCATGACTGCAGAGAACTGCACTAACTGTTCTCAATGTGAAATGATGTGCTCGTATGAGTTAACGGGGGCATTTAACGCGCCAAAATCACGCATTAAAATTTTCGGTTTTACTGAGCCTGAATTGAATGTGCCCTTAACCTGCACGCAATGCGAAGAAGCATGGTGTATGCGCGCATGCCCAGTTGAGGCGATTACCATTGATGAAGCATCAGGTGCTAAAGTGGTGTCAGTTGAGCGTTGTGTTGGCTGCAAAGTGTGCACGATTGCTTGCCCTTATGGCGCAATCAACTATGACGCAGACAGCGGGAAAGTCACTAAATGCGATTTATGCGGTGGCGACCCTGCTTGCGTGAAAGTCTGCCCACAAGATGCGCTGCATTATCTAGAAGTAACCACAACGGGTGATGAGCGTATGCGCAACATACAAAATTAAAAACCTAGCTAAGAAAATAGACTAATAATTATCTATCTATAACGATTAATACTAGAGGAGAAAATCATGAGTTGGACTAAAAAAATTTTACGCGTAAATTTAACAAACGGCACTTGTGAAAGTGAGCCTTTGAATATGGAATGGGCGCACCAATATCTTGGCCAGCGTGGCTTGGCGACGAAATACTTCATTGAAGAAACTGACCCTATGGTTGATCCTTTATCGCCTGATAACAAAATGATTTTTGCCACGGGCCCATTAACCGGCACGGCAGCGCCGACCAGCGGGCGTTGGTCGGTGGTGTGCAAGGGGCCGCTTACAGGCGCGATTGCAGCGTCTAATTCGGGTGGATTCTTTGGTGCTGAAATGAAAAACGCAGGCTGGGACATGATTATCTTTGAAGGCGCGTCCGCCAGCCCAGTGTATCTAGACATCAAAAATGATCAAGCTGAAATTAAAGATGCCAGCCATTTATGGGGCAAAACAGTTTGGGAGACCGAAGCGCAATTAATCGCTGACAGCGGTGATAAAGATTCAAAAGTAGCCTCTATTGGCCCAG
This sequence comes from Arenicellales bacterium, assembly GCA_036479635.1. Classification (GTDB taxonomy): domain Bacteria; phylum Pseudomonadota; class Gammaproteobacteria; order Arenicellales; family Poriferihabitantaceae; genus JAAELZ01. The sequence goes on along the minus strand of JAZGFQ010000030.1, from coordinate 5,533 downwards.
CAGGTGAAAATGGTTCTATGTTCGCCGCGATTGTGAATGATTTAGATCGCGCAGCAGGGCGCTCGGGCGTGGGCGCGGTGATGGGCTCTAAGAATCTTAAAGCGGTATTGATGCGCGGCACAGTCGGCGTGAGTGTTGATAACCCAATGGCGTTCATGCAAGCGTGTAGCGCATCGAATAAAATTTTAAGCGAAAATGCCGTCACGGGTGAAGGTTTACCAACCTATGGCACGCAAGTATTGATGAATGTCATTAACGGCATTGGTGCTTTACCCACGCGTAACAGTAATGATGTGGAATTTGAAGGTGCTGAGAACATCAGTGGTGAAGCGATGCTCGAAAATCGTGAAAGTGATGGTAAACCTAATTTAGTCTCGAACCATGCCTGTTTTGGTTGCCCGATTTCATGCGCGCGTCGATCAAAGATGGATCCCAATCACCCACTCATCGCGGATCAGGAAAAATATCAAGTCACCAGTGGCGGTTTGGAGTATGAAGCTGCCTTTGCGTTAGGCGCGGCCACAGGTATCGATGATCTCGAAGCGTTGACCTATTGTAATTTCTTATGCAACGATTACGGCATGGACCCGATCAGCTTAGGTGCAACGATTGGCTCTGCGATGGAATTATATGAAACGGGCGCGATTGGCGATGCTGAAACAGGCGGAATCGAGCTTAGGTTCGGTAATGTGGATGCCTTAACAAAATTAGTGGAAGCTACGGGTAAAGGTGAGGGCTTTGGCGCTGAAATTGCGCAGGGCTCCAAACGCTTATGTGAGAAATTCGGCAAGCCTGAGTTTTCTATGACAGTAAAAGGCCAAGAATTCCCAGCTTATGATCCGCGCGGCATTCAGGGCATGGGTTTAAGCTATGCAACATCGAACCGTGGCGGTTGCCATTTAAGAGGTTATACGGTCTCATCAGAAGTGCTGGGTATTCCTGAAAAGACAGACCCATTAGTTACGGATGGTAAAGCAGGTTTGGTTAAGGCCTTCCAAGATGTTACTGCAGCAGTCGATTCCAGCGGCACGTGTATCTTTACCACCTTTGCCTTGAGCATGGAAGATATTGCGCCTGAAGTTAATGCAGCTTGTGAAGGCGATTGGTCGGTTGACCATCTAATGGAAGTGGGTGAGCGTATTTGGAACATGGAGCGTCTTTATAATATTGCGGCAGGTTTTACAGGTAAGGATGACACTTTGCCTGAGCGTTTGTTAAAAGATGCGGCTAAATCAGGGCCAGCTAAAGGCTTGGTGTCTGGTTTAGAGACGATGTTGCCTGAATATTATGCGCTTCGAGGTTGGGATACTAATGGCATGCCAAGCAGCGAGACGATTCAACGTCTAGAGATATAAATCATCATTCATTTGGTATTTTAAAGTTTGCACAGGCTGGGCGCATGCCTGACTGTGCAATACTTGTAAAGTAGAATGATCAACATCAACCGTTGTATTTAGATCCATGAATTATCTTATTATTGGCGCAGGGCCTGCAGGCGTTACCGCAGCTGAAGAACTTCGAAATTTAGACGCTGACGCACAGATTACCTTGCTCAGTCATGAGTTAGAAACACCGTATGCCAGAATGGCGATTCCGTATTTAATCAAAAAACAGATTGAAGAGTCGGGGTTGTCTATTCGTATATCACCGACGCATTATGCCGATAAAAATATTGAATTGATCACCGCGAGCGTTGAGTCAATTGATATTAATAAGCAGCAAGTCAATTTAACAGAGGGTGATGCGCTTGCCTACGACAAGCTATTAATCGCCACGGGTGGTACACCTTTAACGCCGCCTATTCCAGGCATTGATTTACCTGGCGTATACCCTTGTTGGACGCTAGAAAACGCGCGAAACATCAAGGCGGCTGCGGTTGAAGGCGCTAAAGTAGTGTTAATTGGCGCTGGCTTTATCAGCACCACGATCGTTGAAGCCTTAGTGAAATGCGGTGCACAACTAACCATTGTTGAGATGGAAGACCGGCTTATTCCTAGAATGATGGACAGCAAAGGCGGGCAAATTATTCGTGATTGGTGCGAGGGCAAGGGCGTAGCCATTTTAACCTCTGCGCCTGCGCGAGCGATTACACAAGCCGCCGATGGAAAACTTAGCGTTTCTTTCGCTGAGCATGATGCCATTGAAGCCATTGAAGCCATTGAAGCCGATTTAATCATCTCTGCCACGGGCGTTGCGCCCAATATCAGTTTTTTGAAAGATAGCGGCTTAGACACCGATTTAGGAGTGTTAGTAGATGAACACTTAATGAGCAGCGACCCTAACGTGTATGCCGCAGGTGATGTGGCGCAAGCGCCTGATTTATTAAGCGATGAGCGCACTGTCATGGCGATTCAACCTGTGGCAACAGAGCATGGTCGGCTGGCTGCCTTAAACATGGCCAATCATGACTCAAACTCTGCCGCCCAGGCATGGCCGGGCAGCATTAATATGAATGTGTTGGATATGTTGGGTTTAGTTTCCTGCTCTTTTGGTTTATGGGATGGTGGCGAGCATGCAGGCGAATTGGGCGTTGATCGCGCTGAATTACACCAACCTGAGCAATCAAAATATATTCAGCTTCAGTTCTTGGATGATCGCTTGATCGGTGCGAGCAGTGTTGGGTTTACGAATCATGTAGGCGTTTTTCAAGGCTTGATTCAAGGACAGGTGGCGCTAGGGGAGTGGAAGCAGAGATTGATTGATGACCCTAGTTTAGTGATGGAAGCTTGGGTGGCGACTGCGCAAGGGATTAAATCGGATGGCTAAGATGAACATCACGCTAAAATTATATGCATCCTTGATGCCCTATTTACCCGAGACGAATCAACGCCACGCGGTGGATATCGAAATCAATGCAGATCAATCGCCTTATGAGGTGATTGATGAAGTTGGTATTCCGCGAGAATTGGCGCATTTAGTCATCGTGAATGGTTATTTTATTTGCGGTGATGAGCGCAATGTGGGCCAATTTAAAGAGGGTGATGTTTTGGCGATTTGGCCGGAAGTTGCGGGTGGTTGAGCCAGGTGATTAAATATGGTCATGCGTTTAGTTCAGACGTTCCAGAACATTTTATACGTGACATGGGTTACAGCGATCAAGAGTTTTATCGCTTATTACCTGTTGCAGTAGGGGAGTATCAACTCGCTGAAGTGGGCAAGAATCGCTTTATTGTTTCGAATCAAAGCGCCACGCACTCGCTTGAGCTAAACTTGAAGCCTTTGCCTGATAGAGTCTTAGGTTCCATTCGGATAAAACGTGTAGAAATTGAATTCATTTTTGCTGGGCTCACACATAATGAGCGCCTTAGCTTCATGAAAAAATTCGATCGATCATATCAGCGTGGCGGCGGGTAGTGAAGATTACTATCTATATATTTCATATGCTTAAACCATAAACTTCAAGTATAACTGAATGAATAAATTTTTATTGAGCTTGGTGGTATGCGTATTATTGCCCATTAATATGAGCAGCGCCAAACCGCACAACATTTTACGCTTAGCCACCACCACCAGCACCGAAAACTCAGGTTTATTAACCTACCTTTTGCCTGAGTTTGAAAAACAAACGGGTTATCAAGTGCGTGTTATTTCAGTTGGAACGGGCAAGGCTCTGAGAATGGGGCGTGATGGCGATGCCGACGTGCTTTTGGTGCACGCACCTTCTGCCGAGCAAGATTTCATGGCATCAGGCTATGGTGAGCAGCGGGTGTCGGTGATGCATAATGATTTTGTCCTTGTGGGCATGCTTGATGATGCAGCAAATGTATCCAACGTGAGCTCACTCACGCAGGCGTTACATTCTATTGAAGCGCACAACAGTTTATTTATTTCACGCGGAGATGATTCAGGAACGCATAAAAAAGAATTGGACTTGTGGAAAGCAGCAGGGATATCGCCGATTGCGCCGTGGTATCGGGAAGTCGGCCAAGGGATGGGCAAGGTGTTGCAAATGGCTGCTGAAATGCAGGCTTACACGCTAACAGATAGAGGGACTTGGTTGGCTTTTCAAGGTAAGCCGTCGCCAGTGAAAGAGGTGCTTAAAATTGTCTATGAGAAAGCGCAGCCCTTGTTGAACCCGTATAGCATGATGACCTTAAGTAGGCAGAATCATCCTGATTTGAACCATGAGGCGGCCAACGAGCTCATTGATTGGATAGTCTCCAAGCAGGCACAAAATTTAATTGCTGAGTTTAAAGTTCAAGGGCAGCAGTTGTTCGTGCCCGATGCATTACGATGAGGCCTCAGCATAACTCAAGTGCATAGAAAAATGAGATAGTTTTTTCAAGGTTCTCGATAAAATTGAGTGTAATAGCGCGCTATTGCGCGATATTTTGACGAGAAGATTGGAAATAAATAGCCATTTTATTTTGTGCTTGAGTTATGCTGAGGCCTCACGACAAAATATTGTATTAAACAAGCGCTTAAATGTGTTTAAATCATCTAAAAATCGTTTAAAATAGGGCTTCGTTAATTACTTCAACTAGGTGCTTGGCATGCCCGATACCCGCCCTCATATCCGTGTATTAAATGGTCCAAATTTAAATTTATTGGGCACACGTGAGCCTGAGATTTATGGCTCGGATACCTTGCCAGACATCAATCAACGCTTGCAAGTAATGGCAGATTCGGCTGACATCGAGATTTCCTTTTTTCAAAGTAATGCTGAACATGCCTTGATTGACGCAGTGCAAGCTGGCGCACCAGACAGGGTGAATATGTTCATTATTAACCCAGCTGGGTTAACGCATACCAGCGTGGCTTTGCGTGATGCGTTTTCAGGCGTAGATATTCCTTTCATAGAGGTGCATTTATCGAACGTACACGCACGCGAAAGTTTTCGGCATCAATCTTACTTATCTAGCATTGCTCAAGGCGTCATCATGGGCTTAGGTGCACAGGGCTATGCCTTAGCCATGCAAGCTGCGATTAAGCAGGTACAAGCATAAATTATTCAGATACTTTTGTTATAAGGCAGCATCGCCTTTACATTTTAATAAACGCCGCTCATTGAAGCTGGCAACATTCCCGCGAGGCATATTGTGGATTTAAGAAAAATAAAAACCTTAATTGATTTACTAGAAGGTTCGAACTTATCAGAAATTGAAATTACCGAAGGCGATGACTCAATTCGCTTAAGCCGCGCTAGTACGGTTGCGCCTATGATGGCGGCACCGGTTGCGGCCATCGCGCCTGCCATGGCGGCGGCTGCACCTGCGGCAAGTGAAGCCGCGCCCGCTGCTCTGGCAGGGCACGGTGTTGAATCACCTACCGTAGGTACTTTTTACGCACGCTCTAGCCCAGATTCTGACCCATTTGTTCAAGTAGGCGATACCGTGACAGTCGGCACCACCTTATGCGTGGTCGAAGCGATGAAAACCTTCAATGAGATTCAAGCGGATAAAGCGGGTAAAATTATTGAAGTATTGAAAACCGATGGCGACCCAGTCGAGTTCGGTGAAATCTTATTCGTTATCGCGTAACACCATGATCAAAAAATTAGTCATCGCCAATCGCGGCGAAATTGCTCTGCGTA
>JAZGFQ010000029.1:0-4504 GCA_036479635.1 Arenicellales bacterium | reverse complement strand
CCACCAATAACGGTGCCAATTTTCCAGTTATAACCTGAATTAACGCCATATTTGTTGGGAATCGCAAATGGGGCTTCTTCCGCCTTACCATGGCAAAACAAGCAACCTTTCTTAACGGTAGAAGGTGCAGAGGATAATAAATAAGGCTTGGAATTGATGGTGCCTGTTTCAACAATCGATTTTAATTCGCGGTTTTCACGGAAGCGGCGTAATAATTCTACTTCGAGCTGATCAGGTAAATCCTCAGCATTCAGTGGATTATCAGAGAACATTTTGATGTAGTAATCTGGCTGTAATCTGGCAAATTTAGCTGCCACTGTTTTGGCCATCACCGTGGAGGATACGACGGGCGGGAAGAATTCTCCGCGCGGCATGAAATGAGGGCGCGTATCCTCTCTAACCACATTACGAATGGATTTGACCATATCGACCAATAAGGTTAACTCCTTGTTCGCTTGATCCATTACTTGTGCTTTGGTAATGAAGTAAACAATGGGAATCAGCAGCAGTGATAACACCAAAAATAAGGTGAATAGCGACTGCATGAACTTCTTGGAAAGGGTTATTCTTTTAAGTTTTTGGGTGGGCTTTTTTGCCATTAGATCTCTCGTCTATTTATTTCAGCCCTTTAACGATACATTATTCTCAGTAGAAATAGAATAAAAGAATGGGATTAAACCTCTGTTTTATAGATAAATAAATATCAGGACAGATAAAGATGCGAAATAGCAAGATGAACGGTAACAGGTTTTTAGGAAACCGAGCACATCTCTAGTTTAAGGGGGGGATATGGCTGGCATCTGTTTTAAACTCATCTTGAACGTATAAACCAAAGGTATTGTTTGGGTGAATATAAACAGTCGTAAATGTTTTATATTGCTTGCCAGTGGTGTTATTGGTTTCAATAGCCACGATTCGGTGCCAGCCTTCGCCTGTGGCTGCGCTGGGCGTAATACGAACGTCACCGCTGGCATTTGTTTGGAGTATGGCATTAGGGTCAGTCATCTGCCATGAAACCGTATGGCCAGCGCGCGGCGTAAAAGGGTTTCGAAAAATGCCTTCTATTTCTAGCTGCCAATTGTATAGATTAATCTCATAAGGTGTAGATGCAGGTGCAAATTCTGGTTGATGGGTGGATTCATTCAATGAGTGTAATGATTCTGCTCTGCCCGCGAGGTTATATGTGAAATTCCCGGATATCGGGCTTAATTGTGGTGATGGTTCATTGACGATGATAAGGGCTTGCCCTGATTCAATGACATCACCTGCACTATTAATAAAATGACTATTAATATAAAAAGTGCCTGCGCTGTTAAAAGTGTATTGATCAGTGGCAATACGATGTGTATCTGTATGCTCTATTGACGACACTAAAGGAAAATTAAATGTGATGGGCTTTCCAGCTAAAACAATACAAGCACTGCCTTTAATTTCAGCGCTAAACGTGAGTTGATCTCCAACTTCAATACTGGCTAGATTAAGCGGGTAGCCTGCTACATCTAAATCAAGTTCATTGCAGTTGGCACCTAAATCTGTACCGATATCAAGGCTGAAAGTTTCGGTAATCGCCGTGCTTGGGTGCGTGTTCTCACCTTTGGGCCAAATGGAAATCGTCATTTGGTGGGTGCCAGCACTCAAGCTTTCTTGCTTGAATCGATATTCACTATTAGCGGTGGTTTGATTAAAGGTTTTTACGTCTAATTCGCCGTCGAGGCTAGACGTTAAATGAACCGTACAGCAATTGTTGCCATCTTCAGCATCAAAGGCAGTGACTTTTACGATAAAGGGGTTTGAGACCGAGACCAATCTAGCGATGGGGTTTTGATTCAGTATATTTCCATTGATTACTTTCACACCATCAACCGTTATTTTTTCGATACTGGGGTGATTATTAGGTGCTGTGCCACCGGAAATATTATTAAATGGAATATCAAATAATTCGAATGGCCCACCTTTAATTTTAGCGAAGAAAAGGTCTAATTCAACTTCAGCCTCACTGTTAAGGCCTGCAGTTATTTCCCATAAAGGGTCACGAGGCGTCTGGGCAAGCATTTGGCTGTAGATTCCAACGTCTATGCTAGCACCTGCTAAACCGGCTATTTTTAACGCGCCTTCTAAGGCCGCACGCACTTCGAGGTTGACGGTGCCGCTAGAGTAATTAGGGATAGGAGACGCTTCAAGAGATTGCTGCTTAGTTTTAATTAAGCTCCAGTTACCGTTACTCAACTCAACACCATTGCCCGTACTGAAGTGTTGATCAACCCCAAATTCAACATCAGTGTCGGTGATGCCTGTCATCTGAACTTTCAATGAAACACTGGGCTTTAATGGCACAGGCCCAATCATGATGGTGGCAAATTTTTGCACAAACAAAGTATGGTTGCCGTTGATAATGCGTGTGATATTAGTGTTTGCAATGGCAGCCAGCTCGAAATCCTCAGTGAAATTAAATTCGAGACGGAAATAAGGTTGGGTACATAAAGCACCACGACAAACAAATTCTAAGTCTAAACTAGCATCTAGAGAAAACTGGCCTTCCGATCTAAAATGTGAGTTGAATGTATGGTCTAAGGAAAGCGTTGGGAAGGGTAGAACATCGAGCGTGATCTCGGATGCAGGTGTGTTGTTGTTAGGGTCTCGTAAGGCGTTCAAATATTCATTTGCATTGGGCGCGCGCATTGATTCCGCTAAAGCAGGGGCAGCGCCGTAAACAGGTTGAATAATCTGCTCAACGTCACCCAACGCTAGATTTCTTTGCAAACTAAAGCCGCCGCCTGTGAAAACTTTGTTTAAAGCCGCTATTTCAGTTTCAACGTAAAACTGCCCTGCTTGGTTACCAAAGTTTTTCACTTCGCGAATAAAACCATCGCGCAGCCTTGCTGAAGGTTTACCCACTAGAATATCTCCTACCTGCACACCGATTAACGCTTCGGGTTGAGATGAAAAGGAGATACGGCCATTTTGCCCTCGAACTTTGGCCATTTTTGCCAAGGCAAAAGGGTCTAACACTCGAACCTTATTACTCATTTGCGTGCCTGCATTTAAGGCGTGAATTTTATGCAAGCTTGATAAGCGTTCAGGGATGCCTAAAAAATATAAAGCAAAATCTGGGTTGCTTGGATTTTGATCTTTTGAAGTGGTGATCTTGCCGTTATCTAGAGGGTGCACCGTTCCGCGGCCGCGTAAAATTTTCCCCAGATGGGTGTTAACGACTTTAAATTCACTGTAAATGCCTGAATCACCCTTAAAATGGTGATTAGGACAGCTACGCTGGCTAAACCCGACCAAGCTTGATGAGATACGCGTGCCTGTGCGCTTTACTTCAAATTTTCCAAAGCCGACGAGTTTATTTTGAGTGCATAAAACATTTAAGCGGCTTTTACCGTTGATGTTGAACTCAAAACCAGTGGTAGGGCCAGGCAAGTTGGCATCAGGTGCCGTGGCTAAAAAGGCAAAGGTATCTGCATCGGGCGCAGCGTTACTGCCAGTGTGGCTAGATAAAACCGCACTGCCAATTAAAACGGGGGTGTTTTGAACAAACCGAACAAAGGTTTTAGCGTTCACATTGAGTGATCCAGAGAATATGCGTGTATCAAGTTTACGCGCTGAGCTCATCATCACGCCTTTTAAGGCAACCCCGTTATGGCTTGCGTCAAACTCGTAAAGCGTGGGCGTGTTGTCATCTATGAATGCCGCTTCAGGCGCGGTGTTGTTTTCTGACGCAGCAGGCGCGACGCCTAATGGACGGATATTATTTAAGATGAAGCCGCCCTCGATTTCAGCATTGCCGCTGCTAATATCCGCCTCTGCCACTAAATCATATATGTTCGCTGGCGCGCTTAATTCTGGGCTGATATGTATTTGAACGATGCTGCGTTGAATCTGTAATGCAGTATTAATCAAAGCGGTGGCTTCTACCGTTATTTCGCATTGGCCCTCTGCAGTACTAATGATATTCCATTCGTAGATGAGCGGGTCTAAGGTGGCGCCACCAATTTGATAGCACTCTCCTGATGAGGCTAAGCTAATGTTCTGAATGTTTTTAGTAAAATCTGCGGGTAGCTTGCTTAGATCGATGCTGAGTAAATGATTGCTGGAAGCAGGCACGCTGGGTGCTTCACCGATGAAGATTTCACGTCCGTCCCATGTCATGGGCACATCATGCGAGCGGTCGCTAAGTAATAATAAACTCACGATGGGTGCAAGGTTAGGCGCTGCCAGTAATGGGGCGGGTAGGCTGAGTAGAAGCGCTAGGCCTAGTTGCATAAATTGCTGCCGTATATGGGCGAATGGGCGCGTCAAATTTTTATGAAATGTGTGCATTTTCTATCCTGTTCATGCTTTGTATAATTTAAAAACACAAGGTGTCTTTAAAAATAAGGCAAGATTCAGGATGAATAAGGGTCAATTATTTATAATTATTTTTTTTTAAGCGCTTGTTTGAGCGCGTTTGGGTTTATTTTAATCGGGCTAATGACCTCAGAAAATGAGAAATCTAGGTTTG
>JAZGFQ010000028.1:0-3199 GCA_036479635.1 Arenicellales bacterium | reverse complement strand
GCCAATCGCGGCGAAATTGCTCTGCGTATTTTACGCGCGTGTCGTAAATTAAACATTGAAACGGTGGCCTTGTATTCCACTGCAGATAAAACCGCTAAATACGTGCAGCTTGCGGATGAATCTGTGTGTATTGGCCCTGCGGCAGCGAAAGACAGTTATTTAAATATCTCTGCGGTTATTGCCGCAGCGGAAGTAACTTCTGCCGATGCCATTCATCCTGGTTATGGCTTTTTATCAGAAAACGCGGACTTCTCTGAGCGCGTAGAGAAAAGTGGTTTTGTATTTGTCGGCCCTAGAAGCGAAACAATACGCTTAATGGGCGATAAAATTTCTGCGATCAAGGCGATGAAAGACACGGGCGTGCCGTGCGTGCCAGGTTCTGACGGGCCTTTGGGCGAAGATTATGACGCCATCGCAGCCATGGCTGAAAAGATCGGATTTCCTGTCATCATCAAAGCATCAGGCGGCGGTGGTGGTAAAGGTATGCGTGTGGTTGAACGCACCGAAGATTTAACCAGTTCGATTAAACTTACGCGCCAAGAAGCAGGCGCGGCGTTTAATAATGATGTGGTGTATATGGAGAAATATCTCGGCACACCGCGCCATGTTGAAATTCAAATTTTATCAGATGATCACGGCAACTCTATTCATTTAGGCGATAGAGACTGCTCCATGCAGCGCCGTCACCAGAAAGTAATAGAAGAAGCGCCTGCGCCGGGCATATCTGATGAAGTGCGCGAGAAAATTGGTGCGCGTTGTGCTGAGGCTGCCAAAGCCATTGGTTATCGCGGCGTGGGTACCTTTGAGTTTTTATATGAAAACGGCGAGTTTTATTTCATTGAAATGAACACACGTATCCAAGTTGAGCATCCTGTCACTGAAATGATTACGCAGGTTGATTTAATGATGGAGCAGTTGTTAGTCGCGGGCGGCGAGCCGATGAGCTACGGCCAAGATGAAATCAGCTTTAGAGGTCACTCGATTGAGTGCCGCATTAATGCAGAAGACCCTGTCACTTTTTTGCCATCACCTGGAAAAATCACCCAGTTTCACATGGCAGGAGGCCCAGGTATTCGGGTGGATTCACACGCCTATTCTAATTATGTGGTGCCGCCGTATTACGATTCTTTAATTGGCAAGCTCATTGCATGGGGGCGCACGCGTGAGCAAGCGATTCTACGCATGCGCGGTGCATTGCAAGAGATGGTGGTTGATGGCATCAAAACCAATTTACCCCTGCATCAAGAGTTATTAGCTGATGAAAATTTTGCCAAGGGTGAGCAAGATATACATTATCTTGAAAAGAAACTAGGCTTGAAATAAATCAAACCCAGAACATAAGCTATAAAAGGTTAAATAAAGTCGCATGGATTGGTTGCAGCTAAGTGTAGAAGTGTCAGGCGATCAAGTTGAGCGCACTGTTGCCGCGTTTGAAGTGATTGGTGCACAGGCGACCACGCAACAAAATGCGGGTGAAGACAGTTACTTTGATTTAGCACACCCAGCAGAACCTAAATGGGATGTGCAATGTGTGACGGGCTTATTTGAAGCGCAGGGCAAAGATGATGAGATATTATCTGCGCTGATGCATGAAGCGAGTTTTATCAAAGAAGCCGAGCTTACCCAATTGCCTGATCAAAACTGGGAAACCGCGTGGTTAGATCAATATCAGCCGATTGAAATCACTGAAGATTTATGGATTTACCCTGGGTGGGTCACACCTGATGCCAGCATCAAAACGGTGATAAAGATTGATCCTGGTATGGCGTTCGGCACAGGGTCACATGAAACCACACGTTTATGCATGCAAGCCTTGAGCCAGCTGAATTTAAACCAGCAGCACGTTTTAGATTATGGCTGTGGTTCAGGTATTCTAGCCATTACGGCTTTAAAACTCGGTGCGGCCGATGCGGTTGGGGTGGATATTGACCCCAAAGCTGAACTTGTCTCGCTTGAAAACGCGCAGAATAATGGCGTTGAATCACGCTTTATCATACAATCAGCTGAAGCACTTGAGGCGCAAAAAGAACCAAAATTTGAATTAGTCATTGCGAATATTTTGGCCTTTGCTTTGATTGATCTAGCGCCGTGTTTAATGCGATATGTTGAAGATGACGGCATGATATTGCTATCTGGTATTTTATCGCATCAGGCGCCAGATGTTATCGAGGCTTATCAAGACCAATTTGATTTTAAACAGGCCGATTCAATGCTCGCGCAAGGTGATTGGGTGGCTCTGCTGGCGCGCAAGCGCGCTTAACGAAGGAATAAAAACCGTTTTAACACTATGATTCAAACTCAGTGCCCACACTGTAATATCCAGTACCATGTTGATCAATTAACCATTGATTCTTTTGGTGGTTTTGTTCAATGTGGAAATTGTGATGCTAAGTTTAATGTGCATGATGTTAGCCCATCTGAGCAAGCCCCTATTTTAGATACCTCTTATCAAATTAATGAGCCACAACTTACCGGGCCTGAGATTGACCAAGTTGAGTTAAAAGGAGAAGTGAAAACTGGGGATAAAACAGACTCAAATGAAGTGCGTATCGAGCCGAGTTTTGATCAAGATGATAGTGCGATCAATATCCAATTTAATAAGCAGCTCGATGATGACGAATTATTTGAGCCAAAATTAGATGGGGCAACCTCAGAACATGTTTTCACTCAGGCACAAACGCTTGAAAATGAGCAAGAACGTTTTTCGGAACCGACGCTTGATACGCGTTCTGTTGATGACTCAAACGTTGAGCCTGATAACATGACATTTACTGAGTATGAGTTTAATGATGAAGGCTCTGAAAATGCCTTCATAGGGACTAGCGCTACTCAGAAATTACGTTCTGAAAATGAAGCAGATGCATCGGTTGAGACAGCTTCCGACTCTACCGGTTTGAGCGCAGCTGAATTAACAGATAAGGATGAAGCACGGCAAGTAGAGCAGCATTTTGATGGCAATGAAGCGTTTATTGTGGACGCTCATGTTGATCAAAGTGAAAGCAGTTTCCTTGAGGATTCGTCAACCATTAGTTTAATCAACGATGACGCCTCTGATGTCCCTTTAAGCAAGGTATCTCTATTTTTTACTTGGTTGAAACACCTGTTTTTGTTTTTGTTTTGGGCAGTTGCGGCAGTTGCGCTGGCATATTTATTAATGAAACAGATCAATGAAAAGCTTTACCCTGCGTATAAAAACCAC
>JAZGFQ010000027.1:0-7475 GCA_036479635.1 Arenicellales bacterium | reverse complement strand
TGTTCTTTGAACGTAGTTCACGCAATTTTTGCGCTATTTTTATCTCTAAACCGCGCTCAACGGGCTCGTAGTATATTTGTTCTCCCATGCTTTCGGGGAAATAGCTTTGCCCTGCGCTAAAACCATCGGCTTCATCATGGGCATAACGATAACTCGCACCGTGCCCCATTGATTTCGCCAGTTTAGTCGGCGCATTGCGTAAATGCGCAGGCACTTCGCCCGCAGGCGTATCACGCGCATCCGCCGCCGCGCGTTTAGCCGCCACATAAACCGCATTGCTTTTAGGGGCAACGGCCAAATAACTCACGGCCTGCATGATGGATAAGTCTCCTTCAGGCGAGCCTAAGCGATCAAATGCCGCCCATGCTTGGGTAACGATACTCATCGCGCGCGGATCCGCATTGCCGATATCTTCGCTGGCCATACGCAGTAAGCGCCTTAATAAATAATGCGGATCACAGCCGCCTTGCAACATGCGCGTTGCCCAATATAAAGCGCCATCAGGGCTAGAACCTCGCACCGCTTTATGCAGCGCGGAAATTTGATCATAAAAATGATCACCGCCTTTATCAAAATGGCTGAAACGCGTGGTGATCACTGCTTTCACGTCATCAATACTAATGCGTTTATCATCACTTTCTTGCGCTAAATCAGCTGCTGTTTCTAAAAAACCTAAGCATCGCCGCGCATCGCCATCAGCCGCCTTGGCTAAGAATGCTTTGGCATCCGCATCCATCTTTAGGTTCAAATCAAGCAAGCCCTGCTCCGCGCCCAGTGCGTGATCAACAAGTTGCTCAAGTTCAGCTTCTGAGAGTGATTTTAAAACATACACCCGCGCCCGAGATAACAGCGCATTGTTTAATTCAAAGGCAGGGTTTTCAGTAGTGGCACCAATCAAGGTAATAGTGCCGTCTTCAACATAAGGCAAGAAAGAGTCTTGCTGAGATTTATTAAAGCGATGCACTTCATCAATAAATAACACGGTGGCCATGCCAAGGTTTTGATTTTGCTCTGCTTGGGTAATGATCAGCCGTATATCTTTCACGCCGCTAGACACCGCAGATAATTGATGCCAGTTTGCATCGGCCGTTTGGCAAATTAACTTAGCCAGCGTAGTTTTACCCGTGCCAGGTGGGCCCCAGAGAATCATTGAGTGCAAACCTTGGCCTTGCAAGGTTTTATATAAGGGCTGGCCTTCTGAGAGAATATGGCTTTGCCCAACCACCTCGCTCAAACTTTGCGGGCGCAGGCGCTCGGCCAGCGGTTTTAACATACCCTGCGTGAGGCTCAAGTGCTTAGCCGATGTTACTGTGTTTCATCGATGACATCGACATCATCGGCTGGCATAAACTGGAATTGCTCTGCGGGTAACACTGGGTTTTCAACGCCGTTATGAAAGTTGATGCGCGTGGTTTGGCCAAGGCCATCAACCAATACCATCACGCTTAAAGCCGAATCAATAAAGCCCACTTGAATATCATCAAAGCCAGAATCATCAGAATCAGGGATGACTTTCACCCACTGCACCTGCCCTTGTATGCCGCGATCTTCTAAAGCGTAGTTTTTCAAGGCATCGCCATCACCTGCTAATAAAATCGCAGGAGACTGGCCTAAAGATTGCTGTTGATCACGCACGATAACCTGCTTTAGCTCTAAATCGTAAATCCAAACTTTTTCGCCATCACCAATAATTTGCTGTTCGGTGGGTGGATAATAATCCCAACGGAACTGCCCTGGGCGTAAAATCGTTAAGGTTCCGCTGGCCTCATCAATTTGGCTTAAGTTTTCATCTAATACTACTTGGTTAAATTCAGCGTGGTAGGCTTTTACGTCATTTAAAAAATGTTGTAAATCTTCGATACCGCTTTGGGCGAGGCTAAAAGGCGCATAGCTAAATAAAGCCAACGCAGCGAGAACAGAATAGGTTTGTTTTATATTTTTAAGCAAGGTATTTTTCACGAATTGATTCAATTTATAAGATAGATTAAAAAGACAAGCTGGCACTCAGCGTGCCTGTGTGATATTAATCATACTGATTCTACCAAACTAAAAACTGAATACGGAAATTTGTATGGCACAAAAACAAATCGGCATCTTAACAGCGGGCGGTGATGCCCCAGGCTTAAATGCCGCGATTCGCGGTGTGGGTAAAACCGCTGTTGGTCAGTATGATATGCAGATACTCGGCTTTGAAAAAGGTTTTCGCGGTATCGCACAAAACCATAGCTTGCCGCTAAACAACGATAATCTTGCGGGCATCCTCACCTTAGGCGGCACTATATTAGGCACCAGCCGTGATAAACCGCATAAAATGTTGATTGCAGGCAAAAACATGGACATGACTCCTGCCATCGTTGAAACCTATGAGCAACTGCATTTAGATGCACTCATTTGCTTAGGCGGTGGCGGCACCCAAAAAAATGCATTGCATCTGAGCAACGCAGGCTTAAATGTAATCTCCCTGCCTAAAACCATCGATAACGACGTTGCCTGTACCGACACCACCTTTGGCTTTGATACCGCGCTGGGCATCGCCACCGATGCGATTGACCGCTTACACAGCACCGCACACAGCCACCACCGTATTATTGTGGCTGAATTAATGGGGCATAACGCTGGCTGGTTAGCCTTAGGTGCGGGCATTGCGGGCGGCGCTGATGTGATCTTAATCCCAGAGATTCCGTATAGCATTGATCAGGTTGCAGAGGCGATAAAACAACGCGTACGCAGTGGTAAACGTTTTAGTATTGTTGCAGTGGCGGAAGGCGCTTTGACGCAAGATCAAGCCAAAATTGTGAATGAGCTCAAACAAAAAATCACTGAAGCCGATGATAAAATTGAACGTAAATCGCTAAAATCAGAACTGCAAGAGCATGAACAAGTGCATATCAACAACACCCTAAACTTATCGCGTCAGCTAGAAGAAATGACGGGCTTGGAATCTCGAACCTCAATTTTAGGCCATTTACAACGCGGCGGCACACCTTCGGCAGCCGATAGAATTCTAGCCACGCATTTAGGCTCAGTGGCGGCGGATATGGTGAATCAAGAAAACTATGGCGTGATGGTCGGCATTCAAAATCAACATGCGGTACCTGTGCCTTTAGATGAAGTAGCGGGCAATAAAAAGCGCGTACCGATGGATCATGCTTGGTTAAAAGCAGCGCGTAATGTTGGTACGCATCTAGGAAATTAGAACTAGGGGATTAGCGTTGAGGCGTTAAAACTGAAACATCTAACGCAATAAAAACCTAAATAGACTTAAAGCCGATTCAACTGGCTAGGAAATGGCAACTTACTCATTGGGCCATCATTCTTCTGACGCGATCTTGCACGCCGCTCTTGGCGTTCTTTGAGCCTTAGCTCGCGCGCCGCTCTGGCCTTTTCTCTGCGTGTATTCGCTTTATTGACACGTGCTAAACTGTCGTCAGAGCGCCGTGCAGTTTGTGTTTTAATGCTGGTTCGTGGATCAGACCGATTAGGGAAAACAGGGTCTGGGTCAGGTGCTTCATAAGCTTGCGGTAAACTGCTTAAATCTTGGCTGTCTAAGCTGGCCAAACTTAGGGTTTTACGTACCATTTTCACTGATTCAATCTCACCACCGCGCTCAATGAGGATTTCACCCGGCAACACTTGGTGCAAGACAGCATCGGTTTTCCCAATTTTCTCACCCACGCCCACAACGATGGTTTTACCGCGTTCCACTTCTAACATCGCCATGCCAGTTTGCGGCGTTGCGCCATCAATAATACCTGTTAGCGTAATGTTCAACCGTGTTTTAGGCGCTTCTTTCTTAGACGGGGCTTTTTTAACCACTGCCGCTTGTTTAATGGGGGCTTTAGGCACTTGACCAAAAATATGTTTGGCTACGATTTGGTTAATGTCTGCACTCACGGGCGCAATGGCGCCACTGGGCAGATCATCGAAACGAAATTCTTGAGTGATGGTATCGCCCAAAAGATGCCGCTGATAAATTTGATACACGACCACGCTTAACAACGCTAACGCAATTAGCATCGCCGCCCAGTTTATCATTCGTGTTATTTGTGAAGCACCCATGGCGCATATTCTACACCAATGTGCTTTTCTAACGACAACTTCTAGGCCATAATTTCAGCTATGTTGATCGACACTCACATTCATTTAGATTTCCCCGTTTTCGATGAAGATCGGGCAAGTTTAATGGCAAGTGCGCAACAACGAGGCATTCAACGTTTTATCTTGCCTGCCACCACGCGGCAAAGCTGGCCAAACATTGCCAAACTTAGCCAGAAATTTCCTGCCATTTCACCGGCCTATGGCATCCACCCTTACTTTGTACAGACGCATTCATTAAACGATTGCACTGTTTTAGATGAATGGCTAGAAAACCACGCCTGCGTAGCCGTTGGCGAAACAGGTTTAGACTTTTTTCTTAAAGATCTAGACCCAACCCAGCAAATATCTCTTTTTGAAGCTCAGCTAGACATTGCTAAGAATCACGCCAAGCCCGTCATTCTTCATGCGCGTAAAGCCGTTGAAAAAGTCACCATATTGCTCAAAAAGCATCAGATTCAAAGCGGCATTATTCATAGCTATAACGGCAGCTTGGTTCAAGCCATGCAATTAATTGATCTGGGCTTTAAACTCGGCTTTGGCGGTGCGATTACTTATCCTCGCGCCATCAAACTACGCGCGTTAGTCAAACAACTGCCTTTAGAGGCCATTTGCTTAGAAACCGATGCACCCGATCAACCCAGCAAGCACTTCCACGGTAAGCGGAATGAACCTATTGCCTTAATTGAAGTGCTCAACACGATTGCTGAACTACACAATAAAACACCAGGCACGGTAAGCAAGCAAACCACTGAGAATGCTCATACTGTTTTCAACCTGAAAACAATATGAGCATTCAAATATAAATGAAACCACACTGAAACGGCCATGACGTCCCCCCCTCTTAAACACGGTTTTATTCTGGGCATTGACCAGAGAAGTGGTACAAATTTTTTATCTAGGTTAATTAATTTGCATCCTCACTGTCTTTGTTCCGGGCCAATTTGGGAAGACCATTTTCTCAACCACTCAGAATATCTCACTCGCTACACTAAAAACCTTAATGAGCAATGGGATCCTGAATGGAATATCAAAGAGAAAACGAAGGCTTCTGCTATTTTATCAGCCTATCTTGGTGATGCACTTACGCGTTTTCTGGCGCTACAATCTGATGACGTAGCACGACTCAACTCTCAAATAGGCAATAACGAAAAGCCGCTTCACTTATTATTATCTAAAACACCCAGCGTAAACGCACTCGAAAATTTTTTCACGCTGTTTCCAGATGCCTATTTAATCCTGCTCATCAGAGATGGTCGTGCCGTGGTTGAATCTGGTGTGAAATCATTTAATTGGAAGTATGAAACGGCTATGCATCGATGGCGAGACAATGCTCAAACTATTCTTGATTTTAAAAAGAAATGCGCTCCGCACAATAAAAAACTTTTAGTCGTAAAATACGAAGATCTCATTCTTAACGAACACAAAAGCGTGACCAATATCTTAATATTTCTTGATTTAGACCCAACTATTTTTAATTTTAGTCACGCCCACTCTCTAGGCATCGTAGGGTCATCCGATATCAAAAAAGAACACGATAAAATGCATTGGAATAACGTACCTAAATATCTTGACTTCCAGCCATTAAATCGCTTTAAGTATTGGACTAAATTTCAACATGCGCGCTTTAATTGGATTGCAGGCAAACAGATGCGTGCCTTTGGTTATCCGCTAGAAGGCACTGCTCCCGGCCCATTAAACAAGCTTATTAACCACTTCCTAGACGTAAAGCACACACTTTTAAGTATCCTGCCTAAAAGTAAAACTGACCATGAATAAGCAAAAGCGTAATGCTAAAATCCATACTTAAATCAAAATAACTCATTCTTAAACTCACTCATGACTGCCTACACCAACCTCTCCAATTCTGAAAAATCTACGCTTAAAGCCACGCTAGAACAGCAATATGCTGATTTTTCTGCGCAAAGCCTAGACCTAGACATGACGCGTGGCAAACCTTGCGCAGAGCAATCAGATTTATCTAATGCCTTATTATGTAATGATCAATTTACCGATAGCACAGGCACGGATTGCCGCAACTACGGCGGCTTAGATGGCTTGCCGCAGATGAAAGCCCTGTTTGCGGACATCTTAGAACTAAAGGCGAGTAATATTATTATTGGCGGTAGCTCTAGCTTAATCATGATGTTCGATACCTTAGCGCGCGCGTGCTTATTCGGCGTGAGTGAAAGCCTTGCACCATGGCACGGCCAAGACGCACAGTTTTTATGCCCCAGCCCAGGTTATGACCGACATTTCACGGCTTCTGAAGCTTTAGACTTAAGCTCGATTCTGATCGAAATGACCGATACGGGCCCAGATATGGATGCAGTTGAAGCCTTAGTGGCAAACGATGCATCGATTAAAGGCATTTGGTGCGTGCCAAAATACAGCAACCCCACAGGCATTACTTATTCTGATGAAACCGTTGAGCGTTTAGCCAACATGAAAACCGCTGCCGATGATTTTCGCATTATGTGGGATAACGCTTACGCCGAACACCACCTTGACAACCAGTTAGACTCAGTAAAAGAGATCATCGCCGCTTGCGCAGCCGCAGGTAACCCTAACCGCGCTTATGTATTTGCCTCAACGTCAAAAATGAGTTTTGCTGGCAGTGGCGTGGCTGCGTTTGCTTCTAGCCCTGAGAACGTAGCGTATGCTAAAAAAATCTTAGGTGCGCAAGGCATCGGCCCCGACAAAATGAATCAACTACGGCATATCGCCCTGTTCCCTGATCTTGCCGCCCTGCGCGCGCACATGAACAAACATGCTGCCATTTTAGCGCCTAAATTTAAGCGCGTTGATGAGATATTAACGGAAGAACTAACGGATTCAGGTATCGCGCTCTGGACAAAGCCCACAGGTGGTTATTTCATCAGCCTAGATTTAAATCAAGGCTCCGCCAAACGCGCCATTGAATTGGCCGCGAACATCGGCGTAAAACTCACCGCTGCAGGCGCGCCCTTCCCAAAAGGCATAGACCCGAACGATTGCAATGTGCGTATTGCGCCTTCGTTTCCGAACATGGATGACATTAGCACAGCGATGACAGCGTTTACGGTTTGTTTGAAGTTGGCGGCTTTAGACGCTTAGCCATTTAGATTTATACGGCTAGTTTTATACGGTATTTATTTCTGGGTTAGATTCGTCACTCCATCCCAATCTGTTGGCGGTGGTGTGTGCTGATATTCATCAATGCGCGTAAGATATAATGCATATAAGCCGCAAGGATACTCATTTTCTAAAGCTTTAAACGCCAGCGCAGCATCTAGCCAATGTTGTTGCTGATACATACTTAATGCGCGCTCATACGCAATTAATTCTTTTTGCTTAGCGGGCGCTGCTTTAGCTTTTAAGGCGATCGGCTGATAAATTTT
>JAZGFQ010000026.1:0-3147 GCA_036479635.1 Arenicellales bacterium | reverse complement strand
GAACTTGATGCTGATTTAACTCATGCTTTAAACGCACTGGCCCAATGCCGCGATTAAAACGCGAACGACAGAGCATCTGCGCAAAGCGTTCATCGCTTAATAAATCATCGCGATATAAGGCTTCTATCACGTCTTCAAGTAAATCCACATCGTCCATGCGCCGCGCCAACTTTTGGCGCAGCTCAAACTCACTATGCTCGCGCCGCGCCAATGCGTCAACGGCCTTATGCCATAAATTTGAAAACGCCTGCTTTTGTGCCAACGCTTCCATATTTATACTTTTTCTTCCTCTTTTTCATCGTTCTGGGGCTCTGCTTTAGCGTTACTTTCCTTTACCTTATCTTCCTTTACCTTACTTTTCTTGCTTTTGCTGGCCTTATCTTTACTGTCATCCGCCTCTTCATTAATGCCTTTAATCACGCGAATCTTAGCCTCAACTTCTTCGGCCATCTCTACGTTTTCCTTCATATATTCACGCACTTTATCACGGCCTTGCCCAATACGATCTTCACCATAACTATACCAAGCACCTGCTTTGTTGATCAAACCCTCATCCACGCCAATATCAATCAACTCGCCTTCTTTTGAAATTCCTTCGTTATATAAGATATCAAATTCTGCTTGCTTAAACGGCGGCGCAACCTTGTTCTTCACTACTTTCACGCGGGTCTGGTTACCGACAATTTCATCGCCTTTTTTAACCGCACCAATGCGGCGTATATCTAAGCGCACCGAAGAATAAAATTTTAGCGCATTACCGCCCGTGGTGGTCTCAGGGCTGCCGAACATCACGCCAATTTTCATACGGATTTGATTAATGAAAATCACCAAGGTATTCGAACGCTTGATATTCGCGGTGAGTTTACGCAAGGCTTGAGACATCAGACGCGCTTGCAAACCTACGTGCCGATCACCCATGTCGCCTTCAATCTCAGCTTTCGGGGTTAAGGCTGCCACCGAATCGATGACTAAAATATCAATACCGCCTGAACGCACTAACATATCGGTGATTTCTAACGCTTGCTCACCCGTATCAGGCTGAGAGACCAATAACTCATCAATGTTCACGCCCAGTTTCGCCGCATAACTAGGATCAAGTGCGTGCTCTGCATCAACAAATGCCGCTGTGCCGCCCATTTTCTGGCACTGCGCGATACACTCTAAGGTTAAGGTTGTTTTACCCGATGATTCAGGGCCATAAATCTCAACCACACGCCCCTTAGGCAAGCCACCCAAACCCAGCGCGATATCTAAACCAATTGAGCCAGTGGAGATACAATCAATATTCTGCTTAGCTGCATCATCACCTAAACGCATCACCGAGCCCTTACCAAATTGGCGTTCTATTTGGCTTAATGCCGCTTCTAAAGCCTTACTTCTGTTTGCATCAATCATGTTTTATTCCTGTTTATACTAAAAATTGCTGATTATTAAGCCCTTCGCTTTAAACGCTGAACTTGATTCAATACGACGACTATATTTCATATAATTATTTATGTCAATATTTTTTATCACCTTGATAATTTATATCTTTATGATGTAATATACAAGCATACACATTGCATAAGAAATTTAATTTTGAGCACAACAAATATCCAGAACATTAAGTGGAACACGCGCCAGCGCCTGAATTATATTGAGGTAAAAGCCTTTTATACGGGCGTGGTCTCGCGTAGCGATGTCGCACAGACTTTCGCGATGTCTGACCCTGCCGCCACCAAAGATTTAAAACTTTATAATGATTTAGCGCCTAAAAACCTGATCTACAAACAAAGTGAGTTTGGCTTTATCCCTAATCCAGACTTTAGCCCTATCCTCTCAACGCTTGCGCCCGCGCTCGGCCTAAATCTCATCATGCAAAACACGCCATCACAATGGCTGGCTACCGAGGGCGCACCGATTTACGGCATTGCCGCCGAAGGCTTGCCACAGCCCTTACGCTTGCCCAGCAAAGAAATCGTCTCGAATATCACCCGCGCTATTTTCCAAGGCAAAAAGCTCTCTATTCATTATGCCTCACTCAGCGAGCGTGGCGATGGACTAACACGGCTGATCGAACCACACTCCTTAGTGAACACTGGCGTACGCTGGCATGTGCGCGCCTATAATGAAGACAGTTTTGATTTCAGAGATTTTGTGTTATCTCGAATGTTAGATGCCAAACTCAGCGATGAAGCCGCAGAATCTAGCCAAGAATATGATGAAGAATGGATGGAAAGCATTGACCTCAAGCTTAGCCCCCATCCGCAGCTCAGCGCTCAACAGCAATTAAATATTTTGGCCGATTACAGCGAAGACGGTACGCGCATTGAATTTAGCCTTAGAAGAGCCTTAATTGGTTACGTTTTGAATGCATTGTCGGTAGATACCACAGAAGATCAATCCTTAAACCCCAATGCGCATCCATTAGTGTTGCTTAATCGAGATGAGATTGAAATTTATGCCCAGTGGGCCCTAGAGAAAAATGAATAAGCCATGACGAATAATGCGTTTTACCAGCTGACCGTTTCACCCGATTTATCACTAAGCAGCGCCAACCATTTCTCGTGTTCGGCTAATTCATCGGCCTTCGCGACCACAATTTTCAAAGGCGCACGCTGAGTACCCACCTTTTCATGCTCAACTAAAACCGCCTCATCTTCATCCGTCTGTGCCTCACCCAGCATATTCAGCTGGCCGCCCGTCATAGCTAAATAAACATCTGCCAGAATTTCGGAATCTAGCAGTGCGCCGTGTAAAGTTCGGTGCGTGTTATCCAGATAATAGCGCTGGCATAAAGCATCTAAACTATTACGCTGCCCTGGGTGCATCTTGCGTGCCATATCTAAGGTATCAATCACCTCACATATATCTGAAATTTTGCGTGGCTCAGTGCCTTTGGGCGCAATCAAACTCAGCTCATGGTTTAAGAAACCTAAATCAAACGAAGCGTTGTGAATGATTAAGGTTGCACCTTGAATATATTGCATAAAATCATCGGCAATATTCGCAAAAATGGGCTTGTCTTGTAACTCTCTGAGTTCAATGCCGTGCACATTGAGCGCGCCTTCATCGATTTCACGTTCAGGGATTAAAAACTGCTGATAACGGCTGCCAGTAATCGTTCGGCCCATTAATTCAACACAACCTATTTCAATGATTTTATGC
>JAZGFQ010000025.1:0-2104 GCA_036479635.1 Arenicellales bacterium | reverse complement strand
GTTATTTTTACCGCTCATGCTCACGCCGCAATCATGGTATTTGTTCTCCTATTACAATTCAGATGCCTTGTCGTTATTCGCCGTCGTTATGGCCGCCTACCAAGTATTTGTATCGAATAGTATGCTGCGCCGCTTGCTCAGAGGTGAGCGACCTAGTCACTACTTTATATGGGTGGCCATGCTCGCCTTACTGTTTGCGATGCAATATTGGGTAAAGCTTAATTATATCTTTTATCCTATTTTCTTATTGATGTTGGCGGTGAGTTGGTTGTTATTGTATCGGCGTAAACCCGCGCTGAATCGCATCATGCCAGTATTGATGGCGTTTATATTAGGCACGGGCTTATTCTTAAGTTGGGAGGTGTCTAGACACGTGGTCAATGATTTTTCATTAAGCGAAAAAGCAACGGCTTGCCGTGAGAAAACCGCGCATAAACTTTATAAGCCGTCCACATCGCTTGCTCAAACGCATCCTAATTTTAATTTACGCGGTAAAGGAGAAACGCTGATTGAAATGATTACTGAACGTAATTGGTCAGAACGAATTTTCTTCACAGGTTTGGGGGCGTATGGCTATTTAGAGTTTCTAAATAGTAGCGTGCTGTATAAAACGCAAAGCGCCTTAATTCTTTTGTTGTTTATTTACGCAATTTTTGTTGTTTTTATTAAAGGCAACGGCTTATCTAGAATGTCAGTATTGGCGATGTTAGCTGCGATGTTAGGGATTACTTTTGCGGCGATACTCAATAACTGGGATCAAGATTATCAACCTCAAGGTAGGTATTTGATGGTTTATCTGCCGTTATTTGGATCCATGCTGTTAATGAATGAAAAGCGCATTAATTTAACCCTGGTCAGCGGCTTAGGTTGGGTTCTTTTTAGTTTGGCGCTGTATTCGTTTATTGCGATTGGTTTGGTAGAAATCCCAAAACTTTAAGCGGCTTTAGCAGGTGTATCGAGTAAATACGCTAGCAAGCAAAGCCGTGTTTCAGTTTCAGAAAGTAACCAGCCCACTACTTTAAAAACAGTTTCACTTTCGAACTCTTGCTTAACTTGCGCGTTGATTTTGTTATGCAGTCCCTCAGGTGAAAGCGCCTTTAATTGCGAAGCATTTAGATCTAAAGTGCTCAGGAGTGATTCAACAATCTTAGGAATATCTAAGCGTGTTTGTGCTTCAATATATTTATCATAAGCCTTGCCCACTTTTAATGCTAAGTCTCGTCTGGTTAATTGCAAAGTTAATGTTTGCGCGAGTGCCAAATAATCCTGCTCAGAGCAGGCACTGAGCGTTGTGCTTGCGGCGATACTCACAACAACAGATTTAAGAAAGCGCCGGCGAGAAAAAGGATGGTATGTGTTCATGAGATGGAATAGGTTCGCTTTAGATGGTCGGCTAATCGAAGTGCTAAGGCGATAATGGTGAGGGTTGGATTAGCATAGCCAATGGTAGGAAATACTGAGCTGCCCGCAATGTATAAATTCTTCAAACCATGTGCGCGACAATGTTCATCCACCACGCCTTTTTCTGCCTGCGCGTGCATTCTGGTGGTTCCGCAGTGGTGACGGCCTGCTTCTAAGTTATCTGGCCAAGTGGTTTTATCGCGCAAAATATCCCCAAAACCGCGGCCTAAGCCCATGCGGCCAAATTCTAAGGACGCGAGTTCCATTGCGCGATGGGCATTGTGAAGGTCTCGGTCTTTGAGTTGCCAATTTACATTTAATTGTGCCTGACCAAATAAATCAAGTGAATCTGGGTTTAAGCTTAGGCGAGACTCTGGGTTTGGAATAGGTTCTAGAACGAGGTGCAGGCTGATTGAAGCATCATCAGACGCAGCCTCTTGCTTATAAACAGGACGGTCTAAAGCAGAAAACACACTGCCGATAGGGCGGTGATATCTGGGTTTTGTTCTAACAAGATGAATTCGGAAATTCTGCAATTCTTCTTCACGTAATAAGGCTTCTGTGGCCGTCATCACGCCAAACATTCTCCCACCTGCAATATCATGCAAGCCATGATATAAGCGTAAATCAACCTCGGGCTGGCTAAATGAAATATCGACGCCAGGCCGCAGTAATATGTGATCCATAAAATACTTTCCGACCA
>JAZGFQ010000024.1:0-2034 GCA_036479635.1 Arenicellales bacterium | reverse complement strand
TGACACTGTATTGAGTACGAAGTTCATCACTTAATGCACTTAATGCTAAACCCAAGGTGGACTCAGTATCCGCCTTGCTCGGCGCACTGGTTTGAGCGGCGCTGGCATCGGTTTCACTGATGACGACCGAGACACTGCGCTTGGTTTCATTGCGCCAAATGCCTAAAGTTACTTTTGAGTTTGCAGCAGTGTTTGCCACGAGGCGCGGTAGATCACGCATTTCATCGACGCGCCTGCCATCAAATGTAAGGATGACATCGCCAGCTTGCAAGCCTGCGCGCTGGGCTGGGCTGTCTTGAACAACATCTGATACCAATGCGCCATAAGCCTCTTTTAAGCCTAAGCCTTCAGCGATTTCATCATTCACATTTTGAATGTGTACGCCTAACCAACCGCGTTCAACTTCACCGTTATCGTTTAATTGATTGACGATATTCTTAACCAAATCAGAGGGAATCGAGAAACCAATACCGACACTGCCACCAGTGGGAGAGTAAATTGCTGAGTTCACGCCAATCACTTCACCTTTGGTATTAAACAAAGGGCCGCCTGAGTTGCCGCGGTTAATCGGTGCGTCAATTTGAATGAAATCATCATAGGGACCAGATTGAATGTCACGCCCGCGTGCAGAGACCACGCCCACTGAAACACTGCCACCCAAACCAAAAGGGTTGCCGATGGCAACGACCCAATCACCGACTTCTGCGGTATCAGAATCACCAAACGCCACATAAGGCAGCGAATAATCAGCATCAATTTGCAAGACTGCAATATCGGTTTTCTCATCTGAGCCTTTTAATTTTGCAGGGAAACGCTTGCCGTCTTGAAACACCACTTCAATTTCATCCGCGCCTTCAATAACGTGATGATTTGTGACCACAATGCCGTCTTCAGAGACAATAAAACCTGAACCTAGTGCATGGGTTTCGCGCGTGCGCGGGGTGCCACGTTGGCCAAATTGCTCACCCATGAAATCCTCGCCGAAAAACCGCTTTAGAAAATCATCCAGCTCAGGTGCATTACGATTACCAAAGCGCGGGTTATTGCGCGAGGTTGCAGGTTTAGCGTGATTAGTGGTGGAAATATTCACGACCGCAGGTTTCACCGCTTTAACCAAACTAGCAAAGCCGTTGTTAATGTTAATCTCTTGAATTTTTGCGGAAGCAGGCGCAGATTTTGCCTCAGCCGTGTGCGAGATTACGCCCGCGCCCATACCTGTAACGAGCATCATGCTGGCGATGATAGCGTTCATCTTGGTGGGTTTTAAGGTTTTGATTAAAGTGTTGTGCATAGTGTGCGCCCTCTGAAGGCGTGAATTAAAACAATGCCAACATGATAATCAAAATGCGCTTAAGAAAAGGTGAAGACTTGGTTAAACATTGTTAATGTTTGCTGCCAAGCCCTCCTTGAATCTCCTTTTTGAATGTATTAGGAAAGCGTGTGGCTTACTCCAAAGGCTCAAATAAAACCTGTATATCTTCATTGCTTAGCTTGCCACTGCTCTCTTGTGGCTTGCCATAAACGCCATCTGCTAAGGCGCGTTTTTTATCTTGCATGGCAATGATTTTCTCTTCAACGGTGCCTTCGGTCAGCAGCTTAAACACAAAAACAGGTTTATCTTGGCCGATGCGATGTACGCGGTCCATCGCCTGAGATTCCACCGCAGGGTTCCACCATGGGTCGTATAAGATCACGGTATCGGCGGAGGTCAGGTTTAAACCTACACCACCTGCTTTGAGGCTAATGAGAAAAACATCAGCTTCTTTGTTATTAAATCGCTCAATGACTTCATCGCGCTTTTGGGTTTGCCCTGTTAATTCTAGGTGCCCAATGTTTTCGGCATCGAGGTCTTCTTTGATCAAATTCAACATGCTCACAAACTGCGAGAAAATCAGCACGCGGCGGCCTTCTTCTAATAGTTCAGGTAGCATCCGCATGAGCATGGCTAATTTAGCAGATTCTTTAACTCGCTTGGCTTGCTCGAGCTTTAATA
The DNA here is from genome assembly GCA_036479635.1 of Arenicellales bacterium. Classification (GTDB taxonomy): domain Bacteria; phylum Pseudomonadota; class Gammaproteobacteria; order Arenicellales; family Poriferihabitantaceae; genus JAAELZ01. The sequence continues at coordinate 41 of JAZGFQ010000024.1, read as the reverse complement.
GACGCGGATCACAGCAAGTTTGACGCAGCTTTAATAAGGCA
>JAZGFQ010000023.1:0-6963 GCA_036479635.1 Arenicellales bacterium | reverse complement strand
CTTCAAGCTGGCCAAAACGCTTAATACTAGGCGGCAAGCTCGCGCTCACTAAAACTGGAATTTGCGCATTAGCTGCGCGTAAATCATCTTTGAGTTTTTGCGGCCATTGCCCTGACCAACTTTTAGTGTTTTTGGTCTCCCAAAGGATTTTTCCGCAAGCTTGAAATTGGCTGTTTTTAACCGTCTGCAACACATCGCCCCCGCGTACACCCTTACTCACTGATTGGAAATCATCTTGAGGGAATTGTTGACGCAAGGTGTCTTCTAAGCTGATCTCTAAAGCCTCACCTTGCGTTTCTTGTGAGCCTTGCTCTGCCTTACGCTTGGCATCACTTAAAGATGTTCTTAAGCTGTCAATCTGTTGCTCACGTTGCTTTAATTTTAAATCATGCTCGCCTTGTAATTGCTGGCGTAAATCATGCGAAATTTTACCGCGCTCATGCTCAAGCTTGCGCGCCACTTCTAAATCCAGCGCCTGCGCTCTACCTTCCAACTCACTCGCCTGTGCGCGCAGTTTCAATTCATTTGCCTGAGCTTCCTTAGCTTTGTTAGTTTCTAACGCTAACTGTTGCTTCATCTCAGCCAGTTCACTTGATTGAAGCTGTTTTGCTGTGGCATGTTGCTTTTCAAGCTCGGCATTAAATTTTGCGCGTGCTTGTCCGAGCTGTTGCTCAAGCCTACGCGCGACTTCTAAATCCAGCGCCTGCGCCCTACTTTCAAGCTCGCTCGCCTCTGTGCGCAATTTACGTTCGTTCTCTTGCGCTGCTTTGGTTTGTTGTGCTTGCGCGGCTAGCTGTTGCTTTAAAACGGATAATTCCCCTGCCTGCGCCTGAGATTGCGCATTGTTTTGCGCTAAGTACTGTTGCTCAAGTTGCTGCGCTTGCTCCGTGAGTTTAGCGTGCATCAACTTCGCCTGAGTTTGCTCTATGCCTGCGGTAATATCCGCGCGCACGGTCGCCGTCATCGCAGCGGATAAATCGATGGCCGTGCCACATTTAGGGCAGCTAATTGGTTTTGTATCCATGTTAATTCTATTCGTGAATGTCTTGTGTTTTTAACATCTGCGCATAAACCTTGCGCGTATTAAATTCGCCTTTAATTTGGCGTAATAATAAAGTTCTGAGTAAGCGTTTACTCTCTTTTTGCACTTGCTCGTTTTCATACCGATGTTGCGCTAAGGCCAGCAAGGTTTCGCCCGATACGTTTAAATTCGCCGCTTGTTTTTGTGTGTCCTTTTCGCGAATCAGAATCGGGCCTTTTTCAGGGTAATAAAAATAGCGTTGATCAGCTTCAACAGGCTGATGATGGTTCGCCTCATGCGCTAATTGTAAGCCATAACCAATCTCACCCAACAAACTGCACTCAAATTCGCGCAAAACGGCCTCAGGCTCGTTGTCTTCTTTTAGTTTATTCAAAGCATGCTCATACGCCATAAACAAGTTTTCATGCGCATCATGTGCGTGTAAGAACTTAAATATTAATTCAGACATATAAAAGGCAGACGCTAATCGCTGGCCTTTTAACCGCGGCGAATATGCGCGCAGTTCAATGTGCGTAAGCGTGGGCAGGCCGCTTTTCCCGACCCAGCTAATCAACAAAGGCTGAAAAGCCTGCAACAAAGCACGGCTGCCTGTTTTCTGCCGCCTTGCGCCCTTGGCTAACAAACGAAAGCGCCCGAATTCTTGCGTAAACACATCCACCAACAAGCTGGTTTCTGACCACGGCCTTGCTTTGAGCATGAACGCCGCTTGATGATTGACCCGAATGCTTAAAGCTCCGTATAACCCAAAGATTTCAACATGCGCGCGTTATCTGCCCAACCTTTACGTACTTTCACCCATAAAGTTACATTCACCCGCACACCAAACATGGCCTGCATTTGCTCACGCGCCCGCGTGCCAATTTCTTTTAATTTAGCACCTTTCTTGCCTACAATAATGCCCTTTTGGCCGTCTCGGTCTACCCAGATCACCATATCTGTGCTGATGAAATTACCTTCATCGACGGTGAACTCCAACACTTCAACTGCAGTGGCATAAGGTAATTCTTGGCCTAGCTGACGAAAGATTTGCTCGCGCACTAATTCAGAGGCTAAAAAGCGCTGGCTTTTATCGGTGATTTGCCCCACTGGAAAACCATAACCTAAATCATCTTTGGGTAAGGCTTTGACTAAGGTTTCCCATAAAGCGTTGGTGTCTTTTATTTGCTGCGCAGAGATGGGAATAATTTGCGCGAAATCGTAACGGCTTTTAACCGTTTCAATTAACGGCAACAACGCTTTTTTATCTCTAAGTTTATCAACCTTATTAATCAATAAAAACACCGGCACTTTAGGCTGGCCAATCGCCGCAAAAGCCAGTTCAATTTCTGGGCTCCAACCACGGTCATCCATCATGAATAAAATTAGATCAACGTCCTCCATGCTGTTGATCGCAGTTTTATTGATCATCTTATTTAACTCACGCTTGCCCGCAGCATGGATGCCCGGCGTATCCACGAACACAATTTGCGCTTCATCGGTGGTTTTGATGCCTAAAATACGATGGCGTGTAGTTTGTGGCTTACGCGAGGTAATCGCGACCTTTTGACCAATCATGTGGTTCATTAAGGTCGATTTTCCAGCGTTAGGCGGCCCGATTAAGGCGACAAAACCAAAGGTTTTTGAGGTTTTCTTTTGAGGTGTGTTTGAATGATCAGTCAAGTGGATGCTCTATAAGTGAGGTGCTATGGTTTAAGGCGTTACTGGCTTTTTAAGGCGTCTAATATTTTAACCGCTGCGGCTTGCTCTGCATCACGGCGGCTTTTGCCTTCGGCGGTTTCTGTTAAATTTAAATCTTCGATATAACAAGATACAATAAAATCTAATTTATGTGCTTGGCCTGTTTTAGATAAAATTTTGTACACAGGTAAAGACTTACCACGCTTTTGCAGGGCTTCTTGTAATAAAGTTTTTGGGTCTTTTTCTATGTCTGGGTTCGCGTTTTCTAAGCGAGATTGATACAGGCGTAAAATCACTTCACGCGCGATGAGGTAATCGCTATCCAAATACACCGCGCCGAAGATCGCTTCTACTGCATCGGCACGAATAGATTCGCGCTGTCGCCCGCCCGCTTTAAGTTCGCCTGCGCCTAGAATCAAAAAAGGCTGAACATCGATTTCTTGGGCAATCTCAGCGAGCGTCACACCGCGCACTAAGCGCGCACGCATGCGGGTTAATTTGCCTTCACGTGCTTCAGGAAAGCGGGCAAATAAATCACGCGCAATGACCATGCCTAAAATCGCATCGCCTAAAAACTCATAACGCTCATTGTTGTCTTTATGCGCGCTGCGATGCGTGAGTGCGCGCTCAAGATGGCTGATATCAGCAAAATCATACGCCAAACTTTTCTGTAATTTTTTCAGATCAGTATTCATGTTTAGGCTCAAGATACTTTAGCGTATTAGTTACTTGGCGTGCCGTATGGGTTGATCGCCACTTCACGCTTGAAATTTAATAACACACTGGTGTTCTTAATGAACGGCACCGCCACTTCGTAATCAACGCCAATCATCTTACGCCCATCTTCTGAGTAAACACGCGCTATTTTTTGAATATCCAATTTCGAGCGACTGGCATTTTTATGCCGCTGCACCACTTTGTTTAGTTCATTCACAATTTGGTGGCTACGATAATTGTTAATCCCTTCGGTCTTAACCACATCCTTCAAAGCACTTTTAATCACTTCAAACTCAAGGTAAGCAGGCACTAACTTCAATGCCGTAAAGCCTACAAACCCCAACAAGCCCACGAACACCAACAAAGAAAAAGTTGAAAGGCCTTGTTGCTTGCCTGGAAGTTTTGGTTGACGAATTGCTTGCATGGGTAAGTTCATAAGCCTTATATTAATGTGAGACCTCAGCATAACTCAAGTGCAAAGGAAAATGAGATGGTTTTTTCAAGGTTCTTGATAAAATTGAGTGTAATAGCGCGCTATTGCACGAAATTTTAACGAAAAGATTGGAAATAATCAGCCATTTTATCTTGTGCTTGAGTTATGCTGAGGTCTCAATGTATAGAATTGCCTATTCTACCCCAATCCACGCCGCCACCATTGACCACATCCCAAGCGAACCAAATAAAGAAGGCGCGGCCGACTAAATTATCTTCAGGCACAAAGCCCCAATAACGGCTATCTCGGCTGTTATCACGGTTATCGCCCAGCACGAAATAATGGCCTTCAGGCACAACCCCTTCAAAACCTTTTGAGCCACGCCCGCCTCGGCGCACCAGAATATCATGCTCAACCTCGCCTAATTGCTCAACATAACGATTAGACACATAACCCCGCCCAGTATCAGCGGTTTGGTGATCTTGCTCGGCCAAATCTTGTTGAACCTGCACATCGTTGATATACACATTCCGCCCGACCACGCGCACGTCATCACCCGGCACGCCCACTAAGCGCTTGATGAAATTCACCTTTGGGTTTTCAGGGAATCTAAACACCATCACATCACCGCGCTCAGGCTCGCCCGTTGGAATCACTTTTTTATAGATAATCGGCAAACGAATACCGTAAGCGGCTTTATTAACCAAAATAAAATCACCTAAATGCAAGGTGGGCAACATTGAGCCTGATGGAATTCTGAACGGCTCTACACCAAATGAACGCAAGGCAAACACCACCGCGATAACGGGAAACAGCGAACGGCCATAATCAACCAACACCGATTGGCCTTCATTCATGCCCCTCATTTTACCTAATAAAGCAAAAAAGCCTGTCACGCCCGCCAATACTAATAAAACCCATTCTAATGCCATGTTCTTACCTGATTATTTCTTTAATGTTTGTTCAATTAGCTACGTGTTTAATCTTCAACGCGCAACACTGCCAAAAAGGCTTCTTGTGGAATCTCTACTGAGCCCACCATTTTCATGCGCTTTTTGCCTTCTTTTTGCTTTTCCAGTAATTTCTTTTTACGGGTGATATCGCCGCCATAACATTTGGCCGTCACGTTCTTACGCAAGGCTTTAATGGTTTCGCGTGAAATCACCTTCACGCCAATCGCCGCTTGAATCGCCACATCAAACATATGCCGAGGAATGATTTTACGCATTCGAGTGACCAACTGCCGCCCGCGATAAATCGATTGCCCACGATGCACTAACACCGCTAAAGGATCAACCTTCTCACCGTTGATAAGTATATCAACTTTGACCATGTCCGCAGGGCGATATTCTAAGAAATCATAGTTCAGCGAAGCATAGCCGCGCGTATTGGATTTAAGCATATCGAAAAAATCTAGCACCACCTCATTTAAAGGCAGCTCAAAATCCATCATCACCTGCTGGCTGTGATAATGCGTGTTCACCTGAATGCCGCGTTTTTCGATGCATAAAGTAATCACCGCGCCAACGTATTCCTGCGGCACTAAAATACGCGCCGCGATATACGGCTCACGAATTTCTTCAATCTGACCTAAATCAGGCAACTGTGCAGGGTTCGCGATTTCAACCACCTCGCCCGTTTTCAACACCACTTCATAAATTACCGTGGGCGCAGTCGTGATGAGATCAATATCATATTCACGCTCTAAACGCTCTTGAATGATCTCCATGTGCAGCAAGCCCAAGAAACCACAGCGAAAACCAAAGCCCAAGGCTTGTGAGGTTTCAGGTTCATAATGTAAGGCAGCATCATTTAAACTGAGTTTTTCCAAAGCGGTTCTAAAGTTTTCGAAATCTGAGCTGTCTATCGGATATAAACCCGCGAACACCATCGGCTGCGCTTCTTGAAAACCTTCCAACGCTTGTTCCGCTGGCTTAATCGCATTGGTGATGGTGTCACCCACTTTGGCGGATTGAATCTCTTTTAAAGAGGCCGTCATATAACCCACGTTGCCGGTTGTAAGCAAATCAGTTCGTGTGAGTTTGGGGGTAAACACCCCCACTTGATCGACCAGATGATCCACCCCGGTAGACATCATCTTAATCTTGTGTTTTTTATTGCCAATGAGTTTGCCTTGCATCACGCGTACCAAAGACACCACGCCCAAGTAATTATCAAACCAAGAGTCGATAATTAAAGCTTTAAGCGGGCCGTCTTGGTCGCCCTCAGGCGGTGGCAAGCGCAACACAATGGCCTCTAGCACATCTTGTATGCCCTCGCCTGTTTTGGCACTGGTGGCAATCGCATCGGTGGCATCAATGCCCACCACATCTTCAATCTCTTGCTTAACGCGCTCAGGCTCTGCGGAAGGTAAATCAATTTTATTTAAGATCGGGATGATCTCTAAGCCTAAATCTACCGCGGTATAACAATTCGCCACGGTTTGCGCTTCCACGCCCTGCGAGGCATCCACCACCAATAACACGCCCTCGCAGGCCTGCAAGGAACGTGAGACTTCATAAGAGAAATCTACGTGGCCTGGCGTATCAATGAAATTAAACTGGTAAGTTTTGCCATCGTTGGCGGTGTAATCTAAGGTAACGCTTTGCGCTTTGATGGTAATGCCGCGCTCGCGCTCGATATCCATGGTATCGAGCACCTGCGCTTTCATCTCGCGGTCTTCCAAGCCTTCGCACGCTTGGATCAGGCGATCGGCCAGCGTCGATTTTCCGTGATCCACGTGGGCGATAATCGCAAAATTTCGGATGAGGGTTAAATCAGTTGATGACATATAAAAAACGCGCCGTCTGAAGGCAAATATAATAAACGATAAACCGCGGATTGTACCTAAATCAAGGCGTTAAGATAAGCGTAATTACACGATTCAGGCAAGCGCCTGCTATTTCAACATCTTGATTTAAAAACTTCGCATCCCAGTAAAAATATTTAATAATAATTAATAAACAAAGCATAACAAAACACATAATAGACACTGAGATAACTCAGCAAACACGGCCATGATTAAAATCAAACACCCACAAGATTTAGCACGCTTACGCCGCCTTGCTCTCCATTCGCAAGGCTTGCTGCAAGC